>JAGAYB010000132.1 GCA_017940705.1 Selenomonas sp.
ATCCTACCAAGGAAGCGGTTTATGAGCAGCTTATTTACCTGCAGTCCCGGTTATCCCTGCCCAAGGGCATCGAGCATTTTATGAGTGATTTGCACGGTGAGTACGCGTCCTTTTTTCATATCCTGAACAACTGCTCGGGGGTCATCCGGGAAAAGGTGGATTATGTCTTTGGTGAGCGTCTGAGCGAGGAGGAAAAGGCGGAGTTCTGCACGCTGATTTATTATCCCAAGGAAAAGATTGAGCAGGTGACCGGCAAGCACCAGAATACGCCGGAATGGTATCGGCGCAATTTGTCCCAGCTGCTGGAGCTTTCCAAGCTCATGAGCTATAAATATCCGGCCTCCAAGGTTTACGGCTTTATTCCCAAGCGTTATGAGGCGGTGATTGTGGAGCTGATGAATACCCGGCCGGAGGCGGATAATGCCCAGTTTGTGTATCATAAGCGGCTCTTGAATACCATCGTGCAGATTGACAGCGGCGCGGACTTTATTGAAGCCTTTACGGTGCTGATTAAGCGGCTGGCGGTGGACAGGCTGCATATCGTCGGGGATTTCTTCGACAGGGGCAACCGTCCCGATGCCATTTTGAACCTGCTGATGAAACATCCCTCTGTGGACATTCAGTGGGGCAATCACGATGTGCTGTGGATGGGGGCGGCGCTGGGGAATGAGACCTGTATCGCCACGGTGGTGCGCAACTCCCTGCGCTATAACAATACGGACGTACTGGAACGGGGCTACGGCATCAGCCTGCGTCCGCTTACGACCTTCGCCTCGCGCAGTTATCCCGATGCCAATCCGCTCAAGGCGGCGGAAAAGGCCATCACCATGATGATGTTCAAACTGGAGGGGCAGCTTATACGCCGTCATCCGGAATATCAGATGGACAGCCGCCTGCTGCTGGATAAAATCGACTTTCGTTCCTCCCATGCGGTACTGGGAGACGGCAAACGCTATGAATTGGAAAGCGCGTATTTCCCCACCATTGATGAAGAGGCGGCTGACCCGTACCAGCTGACGGAAAAAGAAGCGGCTATCATTGCCGACCTCAGGTCGTATTTTGAGGAAAGCGCCGTGCTGCAGCGCCATGTGGATTATCTTTATCAGAAGGGCAGCCTGTACACCTGTTACAACGGCAATCTGCTCTTTCACGGCTGTGTACTGCTCAATGAGGACGGTTCCATGCGCCCGGTCAATTATCAGGGGCAGGAACTTCGGGGCAAGGCGTGGTTTGACCACTGTGACAGGCTGGCCCGGGAGGCGTACCTGCACCATACGGCTGAGGCGGTGGACTTCATGTACTTCCTTTGGTGTGGCAGGCTCTCGCCGGTATCCGGCCGGGAGTTTAAAACCTTTGAACGGGCGTATATTCCCGATGAAAGCACATGGAAGGAACCGTCAGACCCCTATTTTAAGTACATCAACAGCGAAGAGACCTGCGCGATGGTGCTGAAGGAGTTCGGCCTTGACCCGGAACGGGGGCATATCATCAACGGCCATGTGCCGGTGAAGGTCAAAAAGGGCGAAACTCCGGTCAAAGCCGGGGGCAAGGCCATCATCATTGATGGCGGTTTCTGCAAGGCCTATCACAGCAAGACCGGCATATCGGGTTATACCCTTATCTCCAATTCCCGCGGCCTGCGCCTGCTCCAGCATCAAAAAATTGCCGATGTCCGTGAGGCGCTGAAGGAAAACCATGATATTGAATCCGTTTCAGAAACGGTAGAACTGCAGACCTGTCGCACCACCTTGGGCGATACTGACGAGGGCAGACTGATACAGGACGAGATTACCGATTTGTACAATCTGCTGCTGGCCTATCAGAATGGCCTGCTAAAACCGCAGGAATAAATAAAAAACTCCGCAAATGCGGAGTTTTTTATTATGGACTTAGTCCAGGTCTTCGCCGTTGGAGGCAATGACCTTCTTGTACCAGTGGAAGGATTTTTTCCGGGCGCGTTTCAGCGTGCCGTTGCCTTCGTTGTCCTTGTCCACGTAGATGAAGCCGTAGCGTTTTTCCATTTCGCCGGTACCGGCAGATACCAGGTCGATGGGCCCCCAGGGGCAGTAGCCCCAGAGGTCTACGCCGTCTTCATCGACGGCTTTTTTCATTTCTGCGATATGGGCGCGGAAGTAGGCGATACGGGCATCATCCTGAATTTCGCCGTTTTCGGGGGCGGTTTCGTGGAGACCGATGCCGTTTTCCACAATCATCAGGGGCAGCTCATAGCGTTCCTGCAGGACGTTGAGCATATAGCGCAGGCCTTCGGGGTCAATGGGCCAGCCCCAGTCGGATTCCTTGATGTAGGGGTTTTTCACGCCGACGGTGAAGCCGCCTTGCAGGTTTTCCTTGCGTTCTTCTACCGAAGTGGTCACATGGCTCATGTAGTAGCTGAACGCATAGTAGTCAACCTTGCCCTGCTGCAGGATTTCCAAATCCCCATCTTCCATTTCCACATGATAGCCCTTGTTTTCCCAGAGCTTTAAGATGTAGGAGGGATAGTGGCCGCGTGCCTGCACATCGCCGAAGAAGAAGCTCTTTTCCATTTCCTTCAAGGATGCAAGCTGGTCGCCGGGACGGCAGGTTTCCGGGTATACCGGGGCCATGGCCAGCATACAGCCAATCTTGAAGTCCGGGTTGATTTTATGCCCTTCAATGACGGCTTTGGCCGAAGCAATGAATTCGTGATGGGCCACCTGATAGAGGGTAGCGTACTTGTCCTCATCCTCGCCGTAGAGGATGCCGCTGTTGGTGAAAGCGGTGAAGGGCACATTGACTTCGCGCTGGTTGTTGATTTCGTTGAAGGTCATCCAGAATTTTACCTTGTTTTTATAGCGCTTAAAGCAGACCGTGGCAAAGCGGACGAAGAAATCCACCAGCTTGCGGTTGCGCCAGCCGCCATACTTTGTTACGAGATGATAGGGCATTTCAAAGTGGGACAGGGTCACCACGGGTTCAATGCCATACTTGAGCATTTCGTCAAAGAGGTCATCGTAGAATTTTAAGCCTTCTTCGTTGGGCTCTGTTTCGTCCCCCTTGGGGAAAATCCGTGTCCAGGCGATACTGGTGCGGAAGCATTTAAAGCCCATTTCGGCAAGTAATGCCAAATCCTCTTTATAATGATGATAAAAATCAATGGCCTCATGGTTGGGATAATTTTTGCCGGGCAGTACCCCGTCAGTGATTTCCCGGGGAACGCCGTGACGGCCTGCGGTCATGACATCGGCAACGCTTACGCCCTTGCCGCCTTCCTGCCAGCCGCCTTCAAGCTGATGGGCAGCTACTGCGCCACCCCATAAGAAACCTTTTGGAAAACCCATATTGAAAACCTCCGTGAAAAGATGTAGATTATGATTTTGTTATTTTACTTTTGCTTCCAGAGCGTCAATGCGCTTGTGGGCGTCGATGAATTCCTGGGCGATAATCTTGAAAGCCTCGGCACTCATCAGCTGGTCCTCGGCGTGGAGAATCAGCAGGGTCACAGCGCTGCCCTGACCTTCGTTGGCTTCCTTTGTCAGGAGGCCGGCATGGGCATCATGCCCAACCACAAAACTCTCGTCCCCTTCGGCGATAAGACGTTCGGCCCGTTCATAATCACTGGCTTTGGCGGCATGGATGGCTTCGATATAGCAGCTGCGTGCCGTGCCTACGCCGGAGATTATTTTAAAGGCAATCATTTCTAGTTCGTCCATGGATAAATCCACCTTTCACTATATTATGCGTTCATTTTTTCCTGTGCGAATTTCAGAACGCCTGCCCCGTCCATGCGGCCGTACATCTTCATGTCGATGG
>JAGAYB010000133.1 GCA_017940705.1 Selenomonas sp.
CAGCACACGGCTATGCTGCCCCACAATCTGCCCATGACGGTCTTGGGGGCAACGCTCCTCTGGTTCGGCTGGTTTGGTTTTAATGCCGGCAGCGCTCTGGGGGCCAACGCCTTAGCCGCCAACGCCTTTATCGTCAGTCAGGCCGCCGCAGCTGCTGCCGCAGTTTCCTGGGTGCTTGTCGAATGGAAAGTCAGCGGTAAGCCCACAATTCTCGGCGCGGTGTCCGGCTGCGTGGCCGGCCTTGTGGCCATCACTCCGGCAGCGGGTTTTGTCACGCCCCTTCCGGCAGTGATTATCGGGCTTATCGGCGGTGTTATCTGCTACTTTGCCGTAGCCGTCCTCAAGGAAAAACTGGGCTATGATGATTCCCTTGATGCCTTTGGTGTACACGGTATCGGCGGCACATGGGGCGCTATCGCCACAGGGCTTTGGGCCACTACGGAGGTAAATCCTGACGGTGCCAACGGCCTGTTCTACGGTGACACCCACCTTTTCACCGCCCAGCTTATTTCCATCGTGGTGGCTTACGCTTTAGCCATCATCGGCTCCTTTGTACTCTATCAGCTGGTACACCTCTTTATGGAAACCAGGGCAGATGAAGCCGAAGAACTCACCGGCCTTGACATTGTCGAACATGGCGAACGCGGTTACACCCGTGGTGTGCTGACCTCCAGCCCTCTGCTTGGTTCCTTTGAAACCTCCAGCGAAATGCTGGCCAACACCGTCATGCAGATGAATATGGCCGAGAAAGGATGAATACTATGCTGACCAAAATCGAAATCATCACCCGTTCCACGAAACTCGATGACCTGCTGCGTGCCTTGAACCGCATCGGCGTCATGGGCATTACCGTAAGTCAGGTGTTCGGCTGCGGTCTATCCAAGGGACATCAGGAAATCTATCGCGGCAAGAAATACGATGTGAAGCTGGTGCCCAAAATCAAAGTGGAAACGGTCGTTTCTGAAATTCCCGTGGACACGGTACTTGATACATGCGAACGCGTCCTGCGTACAGGCAAATTCGGCGACGGCAAGATTTTCGTCACGGAGCTGAAAGACGCCGTCCGCATCCGCACCGGCCAGCACGGTGATGATGCCATCCGGGACATTCCCGGCGAGCAAAAAGAAAGTGCCAGCGCCTGAAAGACGCTGACACGCTCCTACGAATTGCCATATTGCAACAGCAGGCTGCCCAAGTGGCGGGCTGCTGTTTTTATGCGTAAAATATAATGATGACGATATCTCTTCACACGGAGTTTCAGGCTGGTATGGCGGCGCTTCCACCCGTTAATGCGCCGCTTGGCCGCAGCGCTGTCAATACGGCGCTGCCGCTCTACCTTCCCCAGCTTATAAAGGCTGTCATAGGCAAGATTGCAATAGCCGTCCACCAGTGCATTGTGCCAGTCGTTGCCATGCCCCTTTACCTTCCGAAAGGTAATCCTCTGCCCTCGCAGGAAGGGGGCAATGATTTTCCAATAATTGCGCCATACGCGCTGATTTTCCGTAGCCTTGGGCGGCTCTGCCTGCGTATCAGCCCTGCCTGTTTTATCTTTGGCCGGCGGTGGCGGAATTCTTGGTCTGGTGCCCACGGCTTCGGCATCGTGACAGATAACGGCTTTCTCATAAGGGCTTTGCGCCAGCCAGCGCACAGCCATCAGCACTGCGTGAATTTCAGCCACCAGCACATTGCCCACATGAAGCACACCGCAGGTGCCGTAATCATGATAAATTTCCTGCCGTCCACGGAATACCGCGAAAGCCCATGTGCTGCCGATGCCGTCACGGACACTACCATCTGTGTAGATAAGCAGCTGTTCTTCCTTTTGCAAGCCTGACTGAGGCTCTGCCACAAAAACATTATTGGGCATGGCATGACAATGGGGACACCAGCGGTCATGATTTAAAATCTGGTTAAAGGTCAGGGCAAAGCGATGCCCCAAATGGCAGCGAAAATCAATCTTCTGTCCGGCCTTGCGGTATTTTTCCACACGACCGCCGTGAGCCTGCGCTAAGCGATGAGCGTCCTTTTCCGTGTACGCCATAAACCATCCCTCCTATACATAATCCCTATAATGTATATTTCTATGAAGAATGGTCATATTCCTCTAAAGATTCAGATATTTTTCATATTTTCATCGGCCAGACAATTTCTTTTGCGCCCGCAGGTATGGTTACCAAAGAGTTGTAGGCAATGCTGGCAGCCGTGGCCTCGGCAACTTCCTCCGGGGTGGACTGGGGATTTCTGCGGATTTCGTAAACGCCATGGGACGCCTGCTTGATATTGTAAGAACCGGGAGTATGGAATTGCAGTTCCGTTTTTACCCCTGTGGGGCTTAAAAGCTGGACATTTATCCCCTGATAAAACTTACCGCCCCAGGCATTGTTGAACTTCACCACCTGATAGCCGCCCTCCGTCAGCTTTTGCATGGCCTCCGGCACGCGGTATCTGTAATCATCGTCATTGATAACCAGCGTATAACGCAGCACATCGCCGATACCGTCGGCAGCCTGCCCCAGATTCACATTGTCCGTCACCGCATCGTTTAAAATCTTGTGCATCAGGCTATCCTCAGCCTTAATGCGATGGGTGAGGCCCGTCAGATAAGTGCCGTTTTGCTCCAAAGACCGCATATCCCGTGTAACCCCC
>JAGAYB010000134.1 GCA_017940705.1 Selenomonas sp.
AACAATCAGGGGGTAGCTCTTACCGGCATCATACCAGCGCGGCAGGCAAATCTGATAGTCAAGCTTTGACTGAATGAGTTCCGAGCTGACAAAGCGCTGGGAGGCCAGCTTCTTATCCTCGCTCGAATCCTGACCGGGCATTGCTGTCTGCACGGCTCCCTGCGAAGCCGGACGAACATCCGCATGCGCCACGGCTCCAAAGCCGACACTCACCCCGAAAGCCGCAATGGCAACAGCCGTTACAATTTTTTTCTTTTGCACTTGAAACGCCTCCTCACTGTACAATTAGCTTTGACAAATTACCATACCTACACTGTTCGCCATTTGTAAGTTTTTATCCTGCTAATTTCCCTAAAAAACAATGTTTATTTTCCGCCTCAAAACAAACCCATGGTCTTCAGGAAGAATACCCAGCCGAAAATGGTCAGGCAGGACAGGGCGCTGGTGTACACCACGCAGTTGCCTGCTAAATCCGCATCACTGTCCATCTGCTGAGCCATGGCAAAGCTGGCCACCGCGCAGGGCGAGGCAAAGACCGCCAGCAGGGTAACGAGTTCAATATCACGGAAGCCCAGATAGACAGCCAGACTTAAGGCCGCCGCCGGTACCAGAATGAGACGCGCGCCCACACAGCTGATTAACTGGGGCAGGTGATTGTGAAAGCTGCCGCCTTTAAACGACGCGCCCAAAATAATCAGCGCCACCGGCGTAGTCGCAGCCGCCACCTGCCCGATGCCCTTCAGCACCGGCTGCGGCACGGGAAAGTCAACCAGACGCAAAGCCACCGCTGTCAGTGCGCCTAATATCATGGGATTTTTCAATATTCCCAGCAAAATCTTGCCCAAGGCAAATTTACCGCCGCGAAAGGTTTCCAGCGTAAACACGGCCAGCACGTTGTAAATGGGTACGATTACCGCAATCATCATCGTGGGAATGGACAGTGCCGTATCGCCAAAGATATTGCCCACAATGGGAATACCGAAGAGGACGAAATTACTGCGGAAGACAGCCTGAATCATCGCGCCACGCTTGCGGTTGTCCTTTTCCTTCCAGCAGACCAGCGCCGTGGCCAGCAGGAACACACTGATTACCCCCAGACCGCCAAAGAGCATCAGCTTGGGGCGCACAGTATGAGCTAGATCCGTAGTAAAGATATTGTAAAACATCATACAGAAGAAGAACAGCGTAAAGACCATCCTGTTGGTATGCGCCAGCTCGTCCTCCGTCATCAGTTTCAGCCGCTTGATGACCAGCCCCATAAACAGCAGGGTGAACAGGGGGACTACAGCACCGACAGCCACCCAGAAATTATTCATCAAATCCATATTACCACCGATTCCCTTTCTGCCAAAAATCCGGGGTCAGCATGACCAGCAGGGTAAACATTTCCAACCGCCCCAAAAGCATAGCCACACACAGAATACTCTTGCTGAATACCGACAGACCGGCATAAGTACAGGTCGCGCCGGCAATCCCAAAGGCCGGCCCCACGCTGCCCATGGTGGTTATACTGATGCCGATGGCATCAAAAATCTCCAGACCGTCCAGCGTGAGCAATAGCGCCCAAAAGACGATAAAAAAGATGTACAGGAAAAAGAACTGTCCCACGCGCAACAGGGTTTCCTCACTGACCCGGCTGCCGTTCATCCGCACTTCCACCAGCTGACGGGGCGCAATTTTCTGCCGCATCACAGCCCATGTGTTTTTGACCAGCAGCACCACCCGGGCGACCTTCATGCCGCCGGCAGTAGAGCCGGCACAGCCGCCGCTAATCATCAGCATCAGCAGGATGCCCTTGCTGAAATCCGGCCATTTGTCAAAATCTGCCGACACAAAGCCCGTCGTGGAAATCGACCCCACCTGAAAAGCCGCATAGCGGATGGCATCTCCCGGCGCATAGGGCATGGTATACAGGAGGTTCCCCCCGATAAGCACCATGGCCGTAAACAAAATCAGCATATAGGCCTTGAATTCCGAATTATGCCGCACCACGCCCGGCCCCTTTTTCCAGATACGGTAGTAAAGGCCAAAATTGCCGCCGGCCAAAATCATGAAAAAGGTCATACTCCATTCAAAAGCCGGATTCTTAAAGTGCATGGCGCTTTCGTCGTAAATGGAAAAGCCCCCAGCACCAATGGTGCTCATGGCATGCGTCAGGGCTTCGTATGGCCCCAGACCGCAGAGCATATACACGGTGGCCGCCAAAGCTGTAAAGAGCAGGTACATCTGAAACAGCGCCTTGGTCATATCCCGGAGCCGCGGCAACACTCTGTCCTGCGTCGGCCCCGTGGTTTCGGCATTGTACATATACACAGTGCTCTGCCCCGTCTGCGGCAGCAGGGCAATAAAGATGACGATTATCCCCAGACCGCCGAACCAATGGGTCATCATGCGCCAGAACAGAATGCTGCTCGGCAGGCCCGTCAGGGTGTCAAAGACCGTGGCGCCCGTGCCCGTAAAGCCGGAAATACTTTCAAACAGCGCGTCCAGCGCCCCCAGATAACCGCCGCATACATAGGGCAGCATTCCCAGCCCCGTAGCCAGTGCCCAGCCCAAGCCCGTAATGGCTATGCCCTCACGGATGGATAAGTTGTCCGTACCCGCCCGGCCATGTGACTGCAGTACCAGCCCCACAGAAGCGCTGAGGCCTACAGCTACCGCAAAGCCCGGAATACTTGTTTCATAGTAATAGAACGCCATGGCAAAGGGAATGAACATGGTGATGGTTTCTGCCATCACCAGCCGGCCCAATACATAGTAGATAACCTGCAGCTGCATGCCCTCACCACCTTTTTTGTAAATTGCGGCGTCCCAGCCCCCATAAAATCAGGAAGGAAAAAATTTCCACCCGGCCGATTATCATCAACAGGGCACAGAGGAGTTTGGCCCACACCGGCAAAACCGCCAGACTGCCCAGCCCGAAGAGCGCCGCCGATGTCCCCGTACTGGTAAGACAGCCAGCCGCCACCCCCATGGCCTGCAAAAGGTTAATGCCTGCCAGAGACAACGCCAGCGAAAAGACAATAAACACCGTTATATATAGGAAGAAAAAGGCCAATATCCGGCTCACTATCTTGTCCGGCACCGGCAGGCCGTCCACCCGTACCACCGTCACCATCCGGGGGTGCAGGGTACGGGGCAGCTCCGTCCATGCCAGCCGCAGCAGTACCAGCAGCCGCATGACCTTCAAGCCGCCGGCGGCAGCGCCGATACAGCCGCCGATAAAGACCGTCACGAACAGCACATAACGGTCAAAGGACGGCCACAGCCAAAAAGGTGCCGAAACCAAACCGTTGGTTGACATAAATGACAGCACTGCAAAATAACCATAACGCAGGCTGCTCAGCAGGTCATACCGGCCTGCCAGCCATAAGTGGACGGAAATCAGCAGGCCAATGGCCGTAAGCAGCAGCAGAAAAAATTGTATTTCCGTGTCGCGTAAGAGCAGCCCGATACTTTTTAATTTCCATGCCTTCCATATCAGCAGCAGGCTCATGCTCGACAATAGCATCGCCACACCTGCGGCCAGTTCCAGACCGGGATTGTCATAATAGATAAAGTCATATACGGAAATCCCACCGCCGGAGGACAGGGATACGAGGGCGCGCAGCAGCGCCTCAAACGGATTCAGCCCTGCCAGATAATAAAGAGCCGCCGCCAGCATGGTCAAGGCTGCATACACAGTCGTTCCCTGCCGGGCTGACTGAGCCATTTTATTCCAGACAGGACTAAAGAAAATAGACTGCCGGGCCGAAAGTGTCAGACCAAAGCAGCCGCTAATCTGCGGCAGCACCGTCACCATGATAATGACAAAGGTCAGGCCTCCCAGCCAGCTCATAATGCTGTGCCACAGGATAAAGGAGCGCGGCAGTATATCCCCTCTGTCCAGAGGCAGGCAGGACACGCCCGTGGTTGTCAGCGCCGATACCGTTTCCAGAAAAGCACCACTAAAGCCGGGGAAGATGCCGGAACCATGATAGGGCATCAACCCGATAAAAGCCATGAGCAGCCACACAAAGATGGTAAAGTAAACGCCCTCCCGAATGGTGAGCTGCCGCCCCCGTTCCTCCGTACTGCCAATACTTATCATCTTTCGCCCCAGACCATAGGCAAACAAGGCCGGCAACACAAACAGCCACGCCTCCGGCTCACGCCAGATAAGCGCAGCTATTAAGGGCACGCACATGGCAGCCCCCATCATTATAGCAATCTGACCCATGAGAAGCCAGAATAGCTCCAGCCCCTGTTCCCTCTGCATGGCAGTCTGTCCTAAACGGCTCACATTTATTCCTTCCCTTTGAAGTATTTAATGACCTGCTGTGAAAATTTCGTCTGTATAAATAAGATAGTTCTGTCACCGGGCAGCAGCACGGTATTACCATTAGGAATCTGCGCGTCCGTCCCCCGTACATAGGCGCAGACCAGACATTCCTTGGGCAGCTTCACGTCCATGAGCTTTTTGCCGGCCACCGGCGCGCCTTCCTGAACAATAACCTCCACGGCCTCGGCCTTGGCGCCTTCAAGCAGGGACACAGACACAACGCCGCCGCGCCGGGCAAAGGCCAGCACTTCACTAGCTGACAACAGCCGGGTGGACAAAACGATATTGACCCCCACCTTTTCCATCAGTTCCACGTATTCATTACGGGACACGCGCACCACGGTCTTGGTACGGTTGCCGGAAAGGTGACGCGCCAGCAGCGCCAGCATGAGGTTCAGCTTATCATCTTCCGTCAGGCATACCACCACATCGGCATGCGCCACATCCTCTTCAATGAGCAGGTCAATATCCGTGCCATCACCGCAGACGGCTATGCCCTTATTGAGCATGGCCGCTACCAGCTGGCAGCGCTCCCTGTCGTGGTCGATTATCTTTACATGCACATCCTGACTGTCGAGCAGTTGTGCCAGTGCTCTGCCGGCACGGCCGGCACCGATAATCAGCACCCGGTGCAGCTTGCGGGCATCGCGCTGGACAAATTTTTGGCTGAACTTTTCAATTTCCTCTGGAATACCGATAAAATACGCATTGTCATGGGGCTGCAGGGAGTCATCACCGTGAGGAATAATCATGCGGTGGTCGCGGAAAATCATCCCGGCCAGCACGCCCTTGGGCAGCTGAATATCCTTAAAAGGAATACCGGCGATGGCAGACTTGCGCTGAATCTTCGTTTCAAAGAGACGGATTTTGCCATGAGCAAAATCTTCCACATCCAGCGCCGCCGGAGTCATGAGAATACGGTTTATTTCGTTGGCGGTGATGAGCTCGGGGTTAAGCATTAAGTCGATATCAAAATTCTGCTTGAGGTAATCCTTGGCCTCCGACATGAACTTCATATCCCTGATTCTGGCAATGGTATGCTTTATACCGTGTTTCTTGGCCAGAATACAGGCCACCATGTTGACTTCGTCGCTGGCCGTCACCGCAATGAGGATATCCGCGTCACGCACATCCGGGTCGTCCATGGTTATAGGACTGGCGCCATTGGCAGCAATGGTCAGCACATCCAATGTATTCTTCGCCGCTTCCAGCTGGCTTTCATCATGGTCGATTACCACCACGTCAAACTGCTCCTTGGATAAAAGCTCGGCTATACTGTAGCCCAGCTTTCCTGCCCCCACAACGATAATACGCAAACCGATAACCTCCCCAGCCACAGCCGTGACACTATTGCTTTTATAATACATATCTGCTAAATTAAGATATGTATTATATTATAGCATTTTTTATCTATTATTGGAGGTATATTTAATTTGTTTAAACAATTTCCCCAAACCGGTTATCCGCTAAAGGCGGCTCTGGTTATCAGTATTTTATATCTGCTGGCCATCATTCCCGTCAGCGATGTTCTGCCTGAATGGGTCTCGTGGGAAAACGGCCCCATCGAAAACGCGCAGGTTGCCATCCTGCTGCTGGGTGTTGCCTACAATATCATCGCCGCCCGGCAAAACCACAGCTATAGCAAGGTGTTTTACACCGCCGCCGCTTTTCTCTTCCTGCTGGGACTGCGCGAGCTGTCCTATGGCCGCGTATTTTTCCCCACGCATATGGGCAGCCACGGCCCGGAATTCATTGCCATGAAGGATTTCCCCTTCCATACGGCTATCTACATCTTTTTAGGAATTTACATGCTCCTGCTGCTCTATTCCTTCGTCCGCTGCATCCCCTGGCGCAAGCTGCTGGCACCGCCCCGGCCCACGGCCTTTTTCATCATCGCCGTCATCTGCGCCCTGCTGTCCACCGCCGGCGACCATGCCTGGATGCTGGAAGGCCATGAAGGCGAAACCATGGAGGAGCTGGCAGAACTGCTCATGTACATCACCTTTCTGCACATGTCTGTCTGGTACAATAAGGTTTTAAAATAATATCAGCACAGCATTGCCCAAAAGTCCTAATTTCTGACAAGATTAGGGCTTTTTATAATTCCCGTAAATGAATGTTTATGCACAAAATCAGCTTTATTTATCTAATCCTGCTCTAATAATCCCTAAAAAACGCCAAAATCCTTCAAAAACGGGCGAGATTGTCTTATAACTTCTTTTTTCTGGGAATAATTCCATATAAATTGGGACTTTTGGACAGTATTGGTAACTTTTGCTACTTCACAAGGATTAAATCATAGTGTATACTGTATATCGAGTTGTTAAAGATTTACTCTATTTCCTTTGCTTCGCTAACAACAATAGTGCAAGGATGGTTTTTCCCTGATAATCCCCAAACAGCCATCTTTGTCAGGTTTTACTTGTTGGAGGTGTTTCCCCATGATAGTCGATAACGTCCGCGTTATTATCGAGAATGGCACCTTTTCAGCGGAAGATGCGCAGTATTATATCGATCGCATTAAGAAAACCTCTAAATTTCCCTTAAAAAAGGTTATTTTTAATCGCAGCGATGCGTATCTGGATCTTCGTTACTCGTTTGAGTCAATCCCCTTCGAACGTATCAGACGAATTCCGCTCAAGACCATTTTTGAAGATCGCGCAGTAAACAACTGACGTGCGTGGCTTCCCCAGCCACTTTCTGACAGAAATAAGCCCCAGAAACTCATGTTTCTGGGGCTTATTTCTATATTTTTTATCTATACCAGTAACCGTCAAGTTCCCAAATCTTGCCGTTCAGGGAAAGCATTTTCCCATCGGCGCTGACATGCAGTTCCGGCTGTATGTTCTTTTCCGGGAAGACCAGCAGGCTGGCCGCTTCCTCACCATGCTGGAAGAAAGCTTCCACAGCTGTCTTGTCCACAAAGAGCTGCGTGGATAATCTGGTATCGGCAAAGAGCTTAAAGCGCCGTATTCCCCTGCCGCCGTTGCGCATGCCGTTGCGGTCAATGGACATGGTCTGCGCCCGTCTGTCGTAAATAAAGAGCAGGCTTTCCGTACCATAGCGCAGGTTGACTACCACTTCCTGCGCCTCGCCCATTTCGATATCCAGCAGGATTTCCGAGCCGTCAAACAAAGGACGCGCTATTTCGGTCAGTTCTGCGCTTTCGATTTCCACCGCCGTTTCCTGAATGCGCAAATCCTTCATCTCCCGGGCCGGACGGGAATAGATATGCCCCTGACGCAGGCGCAGCTCCCGGGGCATGGTCAGGCTGTACATCCAGCCCTGTTCCTTGGTGGGATATTCATCGTCCTTATCCGGCATGCCCATCCAGCCAATCATCAGCTGACGCCCTTCATGGCTGAGCACCTGCGGCGCATAAAAATCAAACCCCTTGTCCAGTTCCTGAAACTTGGTATGCTGCATCATATCCATGCTGTCCAAGGACAGATGGCCTGCTATATAGCCGGCCTGATAGATATTCTGCCTGTCAAAGGCCCGTTCATCCAGTCCCTGCGGGCAGAAAATCAGCACGTCATAACTGCCAAACTGAACCAGATTCGGGCACTCCCACATATAGCCAAATTCGCCCAGACGGTTTTGTACCTCACCGAGGTTCTTCCAGCCGTCCGGCCCTTCC
>JAGAYB010000135.1 GCA_017940705.1 Selenomonas sp.
GCTACAGTGGCCGACGACCTCATAGATTTCGTATTCCGTAATCCCCTGCCCCATCCTGTCTATCTGACAGTGGGCAACACCGGCAATACCCTGACAGTATTCGTTTTGGGGACAAAGGCCGATTTGCAAGGCCAGACAATTTCCTTGCTGACAGAGGGAGCCCATTTAAGCCCCACTCTATACCGTATCTGGCGGAAAAACGGTCAAATCACCGATAAGGAGTACCTTCATACGGACAGCTACAATCCCCCAAAACCTTAGGTAATATCAAAAACAGCCAGCACCTTAGTATCTATCGGTGCTGGCTGTTTACAGTTAATGGGTTTTGTCGCACAAGTTATGCTTAACGAGCCTTAGGCGGCTGCTGATTTTTGTCTTTTTGAGGCTTCTCGGGCTGAGGAGGTTTCTTATCCTGCTGCTTGTCACCCTTCTTTACTTCCTTTTTATCCTGTGCAGCCTTTTTATCTTTCTGCAAATCCTTCTTAGGCTCTGCCTTGAAATCCTTGTTAAAGGCGTCTTGCTTGTCCTGCTGCGCCATAACGGCCGGAGCCTTGGGTGCCTGACTGGCATTGGCTACATTGGCAGCCATCCCTGCCGTAAAGGTCGTTGCCGCCAAAGCAGCCACTAAAAACAATTTCTTACTCATAGATATTCCCCTTTCGTAATGTACAGTATCATCCTTGCCATTATTTCCATGGTTCATATCTTACAAAAGAAAACTTTGAATATCTTAAAAACGTAATTAAAGTTCAATTAAAAAATTTTAGCAGATTCCTGTCAGCATATAGAAGAGAATACACAGGAAGGGCACAAAGAATTTCAGGCCCATAATCACGGCAATGTCAAAATATGATTCGTTATGAGTAAGGCCGCAGATAGCAAGCAGGGTAACCAGGGCACCGCAATGTGGCACAGGGTCAATGCCTACAGAAGCCACTGCTACGATACGGTGCAGTACCTCAAGGGGAATCCCTGCCGCAATGGCCATCGAAGCCCACTGGTCACCAAGCGCCGACAGGGCGATGGTCAGGCCGCCGGAGGCCGAGCCTGTGATGCCGCACATGATATTAGTGGTGATGACTGCCGACAAGAGCGGGCCGAAGGAGGCGGCAATGCCGACCAGCCATTCCGTCACCGGCGCAAACCCCGGCATAGCCGTGATAACACAGCCAAAAGCATATCCTGATGCTACATTCAAAGCTGCTGAGCCGGAGGACAAGGCAGCGTAATTTACCGTGGGCAAAAAACCGTCTGTAACCTTTAGCCGTTTACGGCCAATAACAGCTGCGGCAATACTGCTGAGAATCAACGCCACGCTTATGGACCAGATAGCTGATACCTTGCCCACCTGCGAGGCCAGCAGGGACAATTTAAGCGGCCCGAAAGCCACCAGACTGTCCTCATTCCAATGGAACCCCCAGCTCCAGCCGAAAGGATTGGAAAGAACCACATTGATGATGATAACCATCAGCAAGGGCACCATGGCCCAATACCAGGGAATATTGATTTTCGGGCTGCGTTTTTTGCGTCCGTCACTGCCATGGTCACCATAGCCCTCCCCCTGCGCCTGCAGCAGTTTGGCCCGGTGCCCAATCCAGCCCCAGCCGATAAGCAGGAACAGCAGCGAGGCAAACAGACCGATGCCCGGTGCCGCCCATGTACTTGTCTGAAAATATGAGGACGGAATAATATTCTGAATTTGCGGTGTACCGGGAAGGGATACCATGGCAAAGGAAAAAATACCTACCCAAAGGGCCGCCGGCAGCAGCCGCTTGGGAATATCGGCCTTTTTAAAGACCACCGCCCCAAAAGGATACATGACAAAGGCTACAACAAATACGGACAAGCCGCCGTAGGTCAAGGCACCACAGCCCATCAGCACGGCCAGAATGGCGCGTTTTTCCCCTAACACGTCCACAATCTTGCCGGCAATGGCCGCCGCCAGACCACCTTTTTCCATCAATTTTGCAAACACCGCACCAAATAAAAATACTGGGTAATACGTCTTTACATATTCTGCCAGACGGGTCATATACAACTCACTGTACACGGGCAGGATGTCAAACATACTTGCCAGTGCTGCCAGCCCCGCAAAAAAAGGCGCAATCAGAATAATTGACCAGCCGCGATAGGCAAAATACATAAGTCCTAAAAGTGCTAATCCGATACATAGTGCTTCCATGGTGTCCAAAGACTCCCCTCAATAAGAAAAATATTATACAAATGGAAAAAAATAAGCTCCGATACTCATCGGAGCTGTTGCTAAAAGAGCAACTAATCCATAGAACTGAATGAAATGTATGAGCATTTCTTCCCGTCGAAGATATCGACGGGAAAAACTTTTCGACAAATAGGCAAAATAAAAGCTCCTCCCGCGCAGGGAAGAGCTATTTTACGCTACTCGAAAATACCCACACTAACCCAGGTTCCTAAATCTTCTCAGTACCGATAAATCTCCATCCCCATCACTCGCAGGTTCAAGGAACCATAGGCTCCTAGCGGCGATTGTCAATCAGGCAGTTCTCCTGGCTCCAGTTCATTGCTCACCTGCGCCTTCCCAGAGAAAAATCTCCAGTGACATAACTATGCAGGCTCACTCCCTGTTACAGTGGCGGGACCGCGCCGGCTTATACCGGCTTCCCTATTAAGTCTAAGACACCTGACCCAATCAATATTCTATTGGTCTTTCGTTTACATAATGTATATTAGCATAAATTATTTTTATTGTCAACGCAATAAATTTTTTTCTCAGCTAAAAAACCGCCGCTTAAAAAGCGGCGGCCTGCTTGTTTACTTCTGACAACGAACCATTTCTACTTCTACGTAGTCGATAGGACCGGAAATAGGCACAGATGGTTTGCGCACCTTGGTTGTAACGTTTTTAAAATGCGGATATTTAGCTAAGAGCTTATCACCGATGTGAGCAGCCAGAGCCCCCAGCATCTGATAGCGCTTGTTTTCCGTGATATCTTTAACAATATCATAGACAGCTGCAGGGTCTACACCATCTTTCAGTTCATCTGTTTCAGCCATGCTGTCGTCCTTGGTTTCAACCTCGATGTCCACATAGAATTTCTGTCCCTGTTCGCGTTCATATTCATAAACGCCATGGAAACCGTAAAACATCATGTTGTGGATTCTAACTTTTGCCATTGTGGTCACTCCTATCACTAATAATTCCACTTGTTATCACAAGGTTCTTATATTGTGTATTTCGTGATAGTTAAGAAAAATCCTGCCACATCAATAAATTATTCTGTAAACATTTTATCCCATGCTGCATAAGAGACAATAAGAAAGGCCAGCAGGACGATAAACAAATCTCCCATAGCGTACTCCTTTGCACAGAACTGTATTATAACGCCGTTGTTCCAGTTTTGCCATAGGCAAAACTTCCTCTTGGCGTTTCAACGAGGTAGGGGACATTTTCTTGCCTCGTTATAAAAAACAGGAGAGGCGAAAGGCCTCTCCCTACAGCGTCATTACATCACCCGGCGTGCGCCAACATAGCAGCCACCCCAATAAGAGCTGTCTAAGGACGCTACACTAACACCACGGCTGGAAGACGCATGAATGAACTGACGATCGCCAAGATAAATTCCTACATGGGAAACTCCCGGTGCATACGTCGAAAAGAATACCAGATCCCCAGGCATAAGTTCACCAGCAGGCATACCGTAATCGTACTGCACATCAGCTGTACGCGGCAGGGAAATACCTGCATTGGCAAAAACATACTGGACATAGCCGGAGCAGTCAAAGCCGCTCGGGCTGGTACCACCGAATACATACGGAACCCCAAGATACTGCATGGATTCAGAAATGATGGTACGGTTGATGTAGTTGCTGCCATGTGAAACCACCGGCATGGACTTGCCAAGCAGCGCCACATAAGTAGACGACCCTACCTGTCCATCTGCGGCCATCCCCTTGGATGCCTGAAATGCCTTTACCGCTTCAGCTGTAGCCGGACCGAAGTCCCCATCAGCTGATACGTCGTAGCCAAGACGGACCAATTGTCCCTGTATCTCAGCTACATCTGTGCCTTGATCCCCCACGCGGAATGCCATAGCATTACACACAGAAAACCAGCACATAAGGATCATGGACAGCGCAAACACACGCTTAGTTGCTTTACTCAAAAAGCCAACTCCTCTCTCTGTTCGCTTACGAGGTTAGCTGCCGGGCTCGGGTAGAGAAGACCACCCGCTCCATTATTCGCACAGTCAGCAAAGCGCTGTGCAATCGTGAAGTTCGCCCCAGAAAATTTGGTTCCCCCGCTCCTGGGCTGGATTCAGCTTAATCCTATGTTCTTTTTTACCCTATATACAGATACGGCCAAAGCCGTAGTTCTGCCTGCGTTGCCGGAAATTGCTGCCTTTGCAATTCTTTCGTAAATTTTCAGTTTGTTTTCAGAATTCATTCCGGCATGAAAAGTGGCTGCCATCACTGACAGCCAACCTATTTACATTTATGTTGTATAAGCAATCAATAAGCCGAGTTTTGTTCCGCCCAAGGCGGCGACAATCATTTATCTAGGCATGACAGTTACCTGCCAGCTCAAGCGACTCAACCCGGAAGGTTCCGCGGGCCGCATCATCCCTTCCCTATTTGGTCTTGCTCCGTGTGGGGTTTACCCAAGCCAGCCAGTCACCTGACTGCTGGTGCGCTCTTACCGCACCTTTCCACCCTTACCAGCCGAAGCTGGCGGTCTAAATCTCTATGGCACTATCCCTAAGGTCACCCTCGCTGGACGTTATCCAGCACACTGCCCTATGGAGCCCGGACTTTCCTCATCTGATGTCAAAGCATCAGCCGCGATTGTCTTGACAACTTATATCAACAGTTGAAAGTATAACACATTTATTACGTATCTGTCAAATTTGGTCTTAAAAGTGTATTATCCGTAGCCTCGTATTTTCTCCCTGGCTGTGCTAAACTAACAGAAAAAGAATTTAACGAGGTGTCAGTCATGTATTACTTTTTCCTGCTGCTCATAGCAATACTATCCCTTATTTTCCTTTTAGAAATGCGTCATTCCCTGCGGCGTTCCAACATCAACAGCCGCCTTATCGACAAATACCGCGACGACCTGCAAAATCCTCAGCTGATTGCCGACATATACAGCTGCTGTCAGCAGGATTACAAACTGCGCCGTGTCATAAAAAAATATCAGCTTACCCAAGACGACATAGAAAAGCTCTACCAAAAACTCCTCCTCTGGGGAAATTTCCACAAAGGCCGCCGTTTCGTCCCTATCAC
>JAGAYB010000136.1 GCA_017940705.1 Selenomonas sp.
ATAGAAGTATCGGGATTATCAATAAGCATTAACGTACCGTCAATAACCTCGCCCATATTGTGCGGAGGAATATTGGTGGCCATACCTACGGCTATACCGGACGTACCGTTTACCAACAGCTGTGGGAACTTGGCCGGCAATACCGACGGCTCCTTCAGGGATTCATCGTAGTTCGGGGTAAAGTCCACCGTTTCCTTGTCGATGTCCTGTAACATCAACTCCGAAATCTTGGACATACGGACTTCCGTATAACGCATAGCTGCTGCCGGGTCACCATCGACGGAACCAAAGTTACCATGACCGTCTGCCAGCATGTAACGCATAGAAAAGTCCTGAGCCATACGCACAATGGCACCATAAACGGAGCTATCACCATGCGGGTGATATTTACCGAGTACTTCACCGACGATACGAGCCGATTTCTTATAGGGCTTGCCTGAGCCCATACCAGCTTCCTGCATGGCATAGAGTATACGGCGGTGTACCGGCTTCAAACCATCGCGGACATCCGGCAATGCACGGGAGACGATAACACTCATCGCATAGTCGATGTAGCAGTTCTTCATCTCGTGTTCCAGATTGACGGGGACTATTTTTCCCTGTTCAAACTCCACAATCTCACCTCAAAATCTTCCTGCTTGTCCATAAAAATATATGCTAAAGCTATAATAAAAATGCAAAATACTAGCTCCTTATTATATCATTTTTAAACAAAAAAGTCCATCAACACTGATAAAATAAGCGTTGACAGACTCTAATCATTAGTATAACATCTTACTTAGGTGCTGTTTGGCGGTCTAATTTTGCCCTCAGAATTGAGGTGCTCGCCTATGAATGAGCTAATCATAGTTCTGTTTATAATCTTGCTCATTATTATAGAGATAAAAAAATAAACCGCCCTAGCCTCGCAAACTTCGGCGGTTTATTCATTTTGAAAATAGCCTAACCGAGGGCGACCGCTAGGCGGCACCTTCTTTACGTACATTATAGCATTTGCCATATATAATAGGCAAATGCTTTTTATTTTATTTCCCCATTATCTGGTCATATATATAACCTTCCCTTACCCCCGAATCACTATACGTAATCCAATGGCTTTGGAACCTGCGGGACAGCACGCTGGCGATAATCAGCCCCGGGATAATGGTATTGAGCCTTTCCGGCACAGAACGCATCAGTGTTATGGACATTTCCTGAGTCATGCCCAAATCACTGACAAAATTGCCGATAATGCTGCGGATATTCTTAGTTTCCAAACGGCGGTTAGCCGCCGGCAGGTTAAATAATTCATTGTTTAATGCACAGGCTCCTTTAAAAGTACCGCCTATGCCCACAATCTCCGCCTCACTGATACTGATAAAATCTGAGGCCGCAGCGATGGTTGCCTCAGCCTCACCATGCATTTCCATGCACTCCTGCATTGTCGGCAGGACATCTTTTACGTACTTGCTGGCAAAACTCAGCGAGCCGATAGGCAGGCTGGTCTTATACTGGATTTGCCGGTCACGATAAGTCACAATCTCCGTGCTGCCCCCGCCGATATCAATCAGCAGGCCGGAATCATTCTGCAGATTATGAGTGGCACCGATAAAATCAAAAGTAGCCTCCTCGTCACCACTGATAACCTGAATCTTAATGCCCGTACGCTCTTCGATGGCCTCTACAGCCTCGCGGCTGTTTTTGGCATTACGCAAAGCCGCTGTGGTAAAAGCCGCCACGCGATTGATTTTAAAGCAATGGAGAAAACGCTTATACTCCAGCAAAGTCTCCACTGCCCGTTCAATTCCCTCCGGCTGCATTACGCCTTCTTTTACATAGGAGGCCAGTCCCACCGTAGCCTTGCGTTTCATCAGTTGTTCAAAATGGTTGCCCTCGATAAGATAAACTGCCATCCGTATCGTATTGGAACCAATGTCAATTATCCC
The DNA here is from genome assembly GCA_017940705.1 of Selenomonas sp. The sequence goes on from JAGAYB010000136.1 coordinate 1,926, forward strand.
CTGTAGCATCGCCATTTCTCCTAAAGTATCAGCGCTTGAGGCCGCTGCCCGTCATGGGAATAACCACTCTGTAATTATCCGGCTTGCCTGCGGCAAAGAACTTTTCTGCCCCGGCCAAAGCTGCAGCAGAGGTAAGCTCCACATACACGCCCTTGGAGGCCAGGAACTTCTTCGCCTTGAGAATGTCCGTATCTTCCACCGTCACCACATCGCCGCCGCTCTGCTTTAAGATATTCACCATGGTATTCAGGCGTTTCGGCGTTTCAATGCGGATAGCATGAGCGATAGTTGTCTTCTTCGGCTGCGGTTCCTTGTCGTAGAAAGCCTCATACAGCGGCGCACACTTGCTGCTCTGTACGGCCACAAAATGCGGCAGACGGCCAATCTCCATAAAACCATGGAAGAGGCCGATAAGCATGGTGCCATTGCCCACAGGCATGAAAATATACTCAGGAATTTTGTTGCCCAGCTGCTTGTAAATCTCCTTGGCCATGGGGCGCATCCCCTCAAAGAACAGGGGATTGTACACATGCGAAGCATAGTAGGCATCGCCAAGATTCTTCTTGACAGCAGCACAGGTATTCATGCGTCCGTTGGGAACTTTTACAATCTTCGCACCGTAGGACTCAATCTGATTAGCCATTTCGCTGGACAAATCATCCGGCACATATACAGTACATTCAATGCCGGCAGCCGCTGCATAAGCAGCCATCGAGGCACCTGCATTGCCTGCCGAATCAAGGGCGATTTTCTTAATCCCCAGATGGTTTATCTCATTTATCAGCGTATGGGCGCCACGATCCTTAAATGAGCCTGTCGGCTGAAGATTCTCCAGTTTCAGCAGTACATCCAGCTTGCCGGATTTCAGCGGCAGCATTGGTGTCTCCACTTCCCCCAGCGTAATTTCCGTATGCACCTCATCCATAGGGTCTTTATGCAGGCGGAACATACCCCCACACTCACACATATAGGAATGCGTATTCAGCGGATATGGCTTTTTGCATTTCTCACAGTAAAAATACATGTCAACCCCTCCAATATTATTGCTAAAATTTGCATCAATGCGCAGTCGTATACTTTATTATTATATTCGCCATAAGAACGCCAATCCCTTTTTTCATAAATTAACAGAAACTCTATTTTTTCTATTGAAATCATTTTGCAAATGTTGTATTATAGAGAAGGGAGAACAACGATATATAGTATATCGTTGTAGGCAGAAGGTATAGAGGCGGCAAAAGCAGGAACGTTCGGTAGTTCCTGCTTTTGCATTATAAAGTTATAAAGAAAAAATCAAGCCCGGAATAACTATCCGCGCGTTCAGGCAAGCCTGCCAAACGCTGTGGAAATATTTATTCCGGGCTTTTTTGCTTTTTTTATCTGCCGCTTGCCTGAGCGCGCAAACGGGCAATGCGTTCACTTGTCTGCGGATGGGTGCTGAACAGCTTGCTCATGGTAGAGCCAATACCGCTGAAAGGATTGATGATGAACATGTGAGCCGTAGCCGGCGTGGCGTCCTGCATCTGCCGCCCGTTCAGAGCGTAATACTCGATTTTTTCCAGAGCATCAGCCAGATAGTTGGCATTACCGCAAATCTCAGCGCCATCATGGTCGGCTTCATACTCCCGGGAACGGGAAATAGCCATCTGAATCAGGCTGGCAGCCAAAGGCGCGAGAATGACCATCAAAAGCGCTGCAATCGGATTGCCGCCTTCGTCATCATCACTGCGGCCGCCAAAGAAAGCAAAGAACTGCGCCGTATAGGTGATGACCGTAGCCATCATCGCGGCAATCGTGCCCGTCAGTATATCACGGTTCTTCACATGCGCCAGCTCGTGGCCCAGAACGCCGGACAGCTCGTTGTAGTCCAGTGCCCGCATAATCCCCGTAGTCACCGCCACGGCTGCATGGGACGGATTACGGCCTGTCGCAAAGGCATTGGGCGTATCCTCGTTGAT
>JAGAYB010000137.1 GCA_017940705.1 Selenomonas sp.
CTCATGGCGGCATTGCCTTCGGTCTTGACCGTCTGGTTATGCTTATGGCAAAACGCGGTTCCATCCGTGATGTAATCGCCTTCCCGAAGACGCAGAGCGCCCGTGATGTAATGTCCAACGCTCCGTCTGAAGTTGATGATAAACAGCTCCGCGAGCTGTCCATCCGCACGGCCGTAAAGAAAAAAGAAACTAAGCAGGAAGAAAATGCTTAATTGAATGCTAGAGTCCGCTGACGAAAAATGTCAGCGGGCTTTTTTTGATAAATTGCAGTTTGTGGGGGAGTTCTAGCTAAATTTATCCCGTTCATACGCTGCACGGGGTTCACGGGGAGTAATTTTTCTGTTTCCGCTAAACGCCCCGCCCTGAAAGTTTTAAGCTATACAGTTACCTGCGCCGGGCAGGCCAACGGCGCTCCTTTCAGCGTACTTACTTAGCTGATTCCTACGGCGTGCCGGCCTTCGCTGTCGCTCAGGCAGTCGCTCCCGACAGAAAAACCACTCCCCGTTCGCCCCAAGCAACGGATTATACATTTGCTGCGAACTCGTCTCTTCTCGTAACAAGCACATCGATGTAATTGTCTGCTTACCGCCGAAACCTAGCGGATTGATACACATATTTGCTCAGGCGGAGAAAAAGTATTCCCACCTCCGCTAAGCTGAGCTGTAACGGATAGGATTAAGAACGTATTGACAACAACAAAGACAAACTGCAATATGTTTATTGGTTACAGTGCTTGTCCATTGCGTCCTGCCTCTGGCAGGGCGTTTTTCTGTTGGGGCAGCTGGATTTTCTGCTGGTAATGTCGGGGTAATTGCGCTATAATAGCATACGTTGTTACTATTTATAGTAAGGAAATGACAACCTTGAGGAGTGTAAGCAGTGAAAATTGCTTTTTTTGATTCTGGCATGGGAGGCCTGTCGGTACTTCACCATGCCATGAAGGTTTTGCCGCAGGAGCAGTTTGTATTTTACGCTGATGAGGATAATGTGCCCTATGGCACCAAGACCAAAGAGCAGGTACAGGACTATGTGGACAAGGCCTTCCGTTTTTTGCTCAAACAGGATGTAAAAGCCATTGTGGTGGCCTGCAATACGGCAACATCTGTAGCGGTGGCCAAAATGCGCAGCCTGTATGATGTGCCCATTATCGGCATGGAACCGGCGGCCAAGAAGGCACTTGATATGGACGGCACGAAACGGGTGCTGGTGACAGCTACGCCGATTACGGTCAAGGGCCGCAAGATGGAACTTTTGATTGAAAAGGTGGATAAGGACCATCTGGTGGACCGGCTGGCCCTGCCGGAGCTGGTGACCTTTGCAGAGCGGCAGGAGTTCAATTCTCCGGCGGTGACTGCCTATTTGCAGGAGCAGTTTGCGCCCTTTGATTTTTCTGTCTATTCGGCACTGGTGCTGGGCTGTACGCATTTCAATTATTTTAAGGACACCATGCGCCAGCTGCTGCCGGAAAATGTGCAGCTCGTTGACGGCAATGAAGGCACTGTACGGCAGCTTATCCGCCGCTTGCAGGAACGCAATCAGCTGGAAGAGCAGACGCCCAGTGTGGAGTATTTTTATTCCGGGCGCCGGGTCACTGATGAAATGGAGCTAAAGCGTCTGGAAAATTATCTGTCACGTCTGGAACAGATGTACAGGATTTGACTTGACTTTGCGGTTTTTTTGTTCTAGTCTATACAATGTGTGTTAAGGGGGATTTGCAATGCCGGTAAATGCTTATCATCATGTAAATTTCTATGATACCGATGCGATGGCTGTGATTCATCATGCCAACTATATCAGATGGTTTGAAATCGGCCGGGTAGAGTATCTGCGTTCCATTGGCATTACGCTGACGGAAATGATGGACGATGGCTATGTATTTCCCATAACCGATATCAGCGCCAAATATGTATCTCCGGGCAGGTTTGATGATGAACTGGTCATTGAAACCACAGCTGCGGCACTCACCAAGGCGAAGATGTGTTTTAAATACCGCATTTATCGCAAGGCGGACGGTCAGGTGCTGGTTACAGGAAAATCACAAAATGTTTTTACCAGCAAGGAGACGGGACATATCGCCCGGCTGCCGGAGAAATATTATACGCGTCTGCAGGCTGCTATGGAAAAGGAAAAGGCTTTGTCAGAAGCGGACGCACAGGGATAATAGGGAGGAATTATAGTGGAATTTTTAACGCTGGTGCTGTTAGCCATTCTGTTGCTTATCTTAATGGCTAACGCTTATTTGGCTTATGTAGGGCTTGAGGATATCAGGGTTGACAAGAGCAGTCCCGTGGAGCTTGAAAGCAAGGACGGCAATAGTCTGGTATTATCCAAGAAACTGCGTTTTTATAATGAAGGCAAACAGTGTGCAACAATTATGGATGCCATCTGCCGCAGCCAGCTGCCCTATGAGCAGTATGACGGCATTGAAGTACGCGCCAAGGCAGAACGCGAAGGCGAAGTCCGCGAGGATGATTACTTTGAAGCCGTTATCATTCAGCGCAAGGGCTACAAGGGCGGGGAGGATTCCCTCAATATTTATGCCAAGATTAAGCTCACGCCGCGCAAGGGCATGAGCCTTGAAGAGGCACTCTCCCACATGGTGGATTTGCCGGTTGATTTTATTTGGCAGGAAACGGGCCGCTCGCCCCAGCATTACAAGAAGATACGTTTGGAAATTACGGCTGAGGAAATCGCCAAACTGGCCGGCGTACAGCTAGTAAAAGATTGAGGAGGCACTGAAAATGCAGGACGAAATGAAACTTATTCCGGTGCCGACGCGCATCTTGACGGAAAAAGACGATATTGTGGATGCCATTGAGCATTACACCAAGGATAAAATTGGCGAAAATGACCTTTTGTGCTGCGCAGAAAGCGTAGTTGCCATTACGCAGGGCCGCTTTGTCCGCCCCGAGGATTTGCAGATTTCCGGGCTGGCGCAATTCTGCTGCCGCTTTATTCCCGACTACGGTTCTCTGGCTTCGCCTCATGGCATGCAGTCACTGATGGATGTGGAAGGCAAATGGCGTGTGGCGTTTGCCCTCTTTGCCGGTTTTGTGGCCAAAATCTTTGGCAAGTCCGGGATGTTCTATGTCTGGGGCGGCAAGGAAACGGCCATGATTGATGACGTGACGGGCACGATGCC
>JAGAYB010000138.1 GCA_017940705.1 Selenomonas sp.
TATTACAACGTGCTGAACTACAAGAACCTTATCAAGGTTCAGGAAGATTCGGTCAAGGCTTATCAGGAACATCTGGATAACGTTAATGCTCAGTACCGTGTAGGCACGGTAGCCAAGTCTGACGTGCTGTCCTCGCAGGTAAATCTGGCCAATGCCCAGCAGTCCCTGACCACGGCGCAGAACAATTACGATATTGCTGTGGCTACGCTCAATAATATCGTCGGCCTGCCCACGGATACGGTATTGCAAATTGATGACCAGTTAAAGCATGATTCCTATAATCTCGATTTGAATGACTGCACCAACTATGCGCTGAACAATCGCGCTGATGGGGCGGCTGCATACTATGCGGTCAAGCAGGCTGAGGCCGGTATCAACACGGCTAAGGCTGGCTGGTATCCGACAGTGACAGCTTCCGGGTCAAAGGCCATTGAGGGCAAGAACGCCTTTGGCAATGACACGAATACATGGGTTTTCGGGGCAACGGCTTCCTGGAATATTTTTGACAACGGAGTAACCACTGCCGGTGTAAATTCGGCTGAGGCTTCGCTGGTCAAAGCGCAGGAAACGCTGCACCAAAAAGATGAAACCATTCAGCTGGATGTGCGCACGGCCTTTTTGAACCTGCAGGCAGCGGAGAAAAACATCAAGACCACTGAGGTAGCTGTAGAACAGGCCAGAGAAGATTTGAAAATCGCTAATGTGCGTTACGGAGCCGGTGTGGGCACCAATCTGGATGTTATGGATGCCACGGAGAAAATGACGGCAGCCCAGACCAACTACTACACGGCGCTGTACAAGTACAATGTTTCCAAGGCTGCTCTGGATAAGGCGATGGGCATTCCTGTGGATATCAATGTGGCTAAATATAAGACCTCCCAGATGGAGGGCAACCGGGTCAGGAAAGTGCGTGAAGATGCCAAGGTTACGGAAAATCCCGTACTCGAACTGAGTCAGGCGGCCAAGACAGCATCAAAGGAAGAGGCCAAGGCCGGACGTCAGGCTGAACGGGCAGTGGCTGCCAAGGCCGGCAAAGAAAAGCAGGCCGTAAAACAGGAGAAGGCTGCTGAGACCAAGACAGCGCCAGCTGCGCAGGAGCAGCCTGCCAGCACCGGTACGGTAGCCAGTGAAATGGCAAACTAAGCATGACAAATTACCGCCCCGGGCAGGGCTTTTGAGGAGATAGTGATGAAGGCAAACACGTGGAAAATATGGGCTTTGGCTTGTGGCCTGATTATGATGGCGATAAGCGGCTTTTGGTACTATACGCAGACAAATGCCTTCATGGCTGCCGCCGGGGACAAGGTATCCCAGCTGGCTTCCCAAGCTCTGGCAACCGAGGTGCAAATTGGGGAAATAGAAGTAAATTCCCTTAATGACATAAAACTGCATAATCTGGCTGTTTATGACAAGCAGGCGGAGCTGATTGCCCGTGCCGAGGAGGCACGGGTCAGCTATCGCCTGCTTGCGGCGGTTTCAGACCCTGCGGATGCGGTTAAGGAAATTTCTGTCAAAGGTGTGAAGGCTGTACTGTCTGAACGCTCAGACGGCAGCTGGAACGTGCTGGATTTGGTGTCCGGTGAATCCAGTAATCAGGCATTTCACGGCAAGGTTACAGTGGAAGACGGTCAGCTGACTGTGCGCCGCCAGGGGCAGGAACTGCAGCTGGATAATGTTCAGGCAGCGGTGGATATGGGAGAGTATCCCGTAGCCAAAGCGAAGTTTTCGGCTGTAAACGCCGGTGCAAATCTCTCGGGGACGGCAACGATTTCTGACAACAGGCAGATAATCAGCGCGCAGGTGTCGGGGGCTGATATCACCAACTACATCGGCTACCTGCCACAGGGAACCCTGCCGGACAATGTGGTTATCAAAGGCGGCAAAATTGAACAGGGCAGCTTTAATCTTTACCGCAGGGATGAGGATATTTCCTTCAGCGGTGATGTGAGCTTGACTGACGGCACGGTTACTGTCGAAGGTACGGACATTGAAAATATCTCCGGTCATGGTGCCTTTACCAACGAGGAATTGCTGCTGAATGTCAAGGCCGAAAGCAATGGCCAAAAGGCCGGTGTACACGGCAAAATAAAACATTTGCAGACCACGCCGTATCTGGATTTGGAAGCTCAGGGGGAAGATTTTGACCCCAGCAGGATTTTGCACAATATTCCCTATAGCGGCGCGGCCAGTTTTAAAGCCCGCATTACCGGTGCTTTCAGCAATCCCAGCGTTGACGGTCATGTAAATGTGCCGTCCGGGCAGGCATTGGACGTACCTTTTAGCGGTGCGGCAGCGGACGTGCGCTATCAGGATAAAAATCTCTTTGTGCGCAATTTTACAGCGCAGGTCATGGGGGGCAAAATCGGCGGCGAGCTGGTGCTGTCCACTGAAAATATGGGCTATACGGCACATTTGCAGGCTGATGATTTGGATATCGCGCAGATTGCAGGGCTGGTGCCGGAGATGGCCGGCGCGTCGGGCCGTGTTTCGGCAGATCTGGGCGGCAATGGTGTGGGCGCGGATTTGAGCAAGTTGCAGCTCTACGGCAGTGCCAGCCTGAAAAATGCCGCTTATCACGGTTTGCAGATAGACAGAGCCAGCACCTCGCTGCATCTGGATGATGATGATTTGCGCCTTGATTATTTAAGCGTTAAGATGCCGAACCACAGCAGTCTTGGGCTGGAAGGCACAATTCAGGATATGCGCGGGCAGGCCAGACTGAATTTGAACTTTTATGGCGGTCATGTTGACTTGTCATTGCTGAGCAGTATTGATGAACGCCTTGATATGGCCGGTCTGGCTGATTTCAAGGGTACGGTGCGCGGTGACCGCAACAATCCCCGGGTAGAGATAAAATTTGCCGGCAATCACGGCCGCATCTTTAAGCAGCCGTTTGACAGCCTGAAATTTGCGGCCAGCGGCAGTCTGGACGGCATCGGTATTGACGATTTCCTGATGGAGAAAAATGGTAAGGAAGTCTGGCGGGCCGCCGGTTCAGTCGGCTTTACCGGCGCAAAAAAAATCAATTTGCAGCTTGATACCATGGGCGCCAGAATGGAAGACATCATGGCGCTGATTGCACCCGACCAGCCCTTGACAGGTAATGTCGACAATATCATCAAGGTGACAGGGACACTTGATAATCCGCAGGCGGTGGGCTACATCCATTTCTATCGGGGCAGTTATCACGGTGTGCTGCTTTCCGGTATGGACGGAGACTATTTTCTGGAAAACGGCGTCCTGCGCCTGCAGGATTTCCATGCGTACTCGCCGATGATTGATATGGTCTTGAACGGCACGCTCACGACGACAACGCAGGCGCTTGACATGGAAGTGGTGGCCAGCGATATTGACTTGAAGCGTGTTCAGCATAAGCTGCCCTATGAGGTCAGCGGCCATGGCACCTTTAAAGGTAAATTGCAGGGGACGCTTACCCGTCCGGAATTCTACGGAGTTCTGGATGCGCCGCATATTATCATGAATGACCAGGCGATAGATAACCTGCACGGTATGGTTAAATATCGCAATGACAAATTCGACATAGACCACTTTGGTTTTGAGCAGCAGGGCGGCACTTATGATATGGAGCTGTCCTACGATACCAGCAGTGATGCCCTCAATGGTGATGTAGTGATTGCCGGGGCGGAAATCAGTGCTGTGGCGGCACTGGTGAACCATAAGACGGATGTGCTTTCCGGCAAGGCGGATTTGACCGCGCATATCGGCGGTACGGGGCAGAATCCGGCTGTGACCGTAACTGGCAGCATTGCTCAGGGCGTGGCCGGTGGTTATGATATCCATAACGTAGCGCTTGATTTGCAGCTTATCAATAGAATTCTGTACATCAATAAATTGTCGGGCAGTCAGGGGGCTGACGGCATCTTTACGGCAACGGGGACGGTAGACTTCAGCGGCCCGATTGCGGCGAAGTTCTCTGCAAAGCAGCTGGATTTTGGCATGTTCACCGGTCTGGCAGGCTTAAAGGCCAAGGGCGTAACAGGCAAGGCCGATATTGAGGCGGTTTTTGGCGGTTATATAAACAATCCGTCAGCTGAGGTAACGCTGCAGGCGGTAAACGGCGGCATTCAGGGTGCGGCCTTTGATACCATGACAGGGCAGGTAACCCTGAAAAACGGTTTGCTCGATGTAAAAAATTTGCGCGTAAATAAGCAGGTCGGTGAACGCAACTGCGCCGTTGAGGCCAAAGGCATTGTCCCCATGCGCGCGCTGAATGCCGGTCAGGACGAATGGCTGAATGACTATGAGCAGATGCAGCTGACCGTGGGGCTGGAGAATGCGGATTTATCCCTGCTGCCGACGTTGTCACCGGAAATCGACTGGGCCATGGGCGCAACCGCCGGTGACTTAAAAATTCATGGTACGCTGGCACACCCCCTGATTGATGGCAGTGTCCAGATTCCCAGCGGCTCGATGAAGCTGAAATCACTGGAACTGCCGGTTACTGATATGGCAGCTAGAATAAAATTTACCGGGAATAAAGTGACAGTTGAAGAATTTTTTGGTAAAATGGGCGGTGGCACATATAATCTGCAAGGAAATTTGACCATGAACGGCTGGCAGCCGGAACATTATGATTTTTCGCTGGTCTGCAAAGAATTGGGAATTAAGAGCAAGGTTTTCACAGGGCCGTTAAATGGTGAGCTCCATGTGAGTGACACTGATTTTTACGGACAGCACTTGCCCAAGATTTCCGGGAGATTTGATTTTAGTGATTGTATGGTTTCCGTGCCGACAATCCCGGATAGTGATGGGCAGATGCCGGAAATGGTCTTTGACGTGCAGGTCAATGTGGGGCAAAAGGTGCATCTTTACAGTGCCTACCTGTATGATATGTATCTGGATGGCGCTTTCCATGTTGGTGGCATTACGAGCCATCCCAAGATGTCTGGCAGCTTAAATGTTAAACGCGGCGGCACGATAAACTACCTGAAGACAGAGTTCAATATCCGTCAGGGTGTGGCTAACTTCAATCAGGTGGCTTCCTTCATGCCCAGCATTGATTTCTTTGCCGACACAAAACTGACACAGGCGCGTGTGTTCCTGTCGGTTAGAGGGCCATTGGGCGCGGCAACTATGAGGCTTACGTCCAGCCCGGCGATGAGCCAGACACAGATTATACAGCTGCTCACCCTGCGCGATGCTTACAGGCATGGACAGACGAATATGAATGCCGGCGATATGCTGGTAGTGGGACTGCAGATGAGTTTCCTGTCGGAAATAGAAACGGCTATGCGTGATTATTTATATCTTGACCGGCTGACAATTTCCCGGGGGAATGGCTCAATCTTCAGCAATCGCACAAATAACACAACAGAAAAAGAAATTAACGAAAACAAATATGATTTTAATATTTCTGTGGGAAAATATGTAGCAGACAGAGTTATGGTGAAATACACCCATGGGGTAGGCGGCGATAATATCAATCGCTATGGCTTCCAGTATGACGTGAGTGATAATGTGGGCCTTACGCTGGAACAGGAAAGTGGTGACTACATCATGGGCGTGGAAGCCAGATTCAATTTCTAGTCGAAAAAACATGTATTTACATGATTGGGAGGTTTGACCTTTGACTAAGGGAAATAAACGGTTTTTAGTATATGCAGTTGCTTTGGCAACTGGGATTTCCACTTTGCCGGGAATCGCTTATGCGGAAACGGCTGCCAATGCGACCGCAGCCCGGACAGCTCAGGAAGCGGCTGCACCGCAGGGCAGTCAGGAACAGGCGGCATCCTCGGAGAACCCACGTACTGCTGAGTGGATTAAGAATCGTCCGCAGGAGGACGTAATAGAAAAATACGGCAAGGAATACGAGGGACAGACCATTGTCGATACAGTGTTTGACGGAACTACAGCGGCTACGGAAAGTACCGCCAAGGCGGCACTCACCATGCGTACCGGCGATATGTTTACTGTCAAAGGCATGAATAATGACAGAGAGGCCATTTACAACACAGGCTATTTCTACGACTTGTTCCCCACCTTTGAAAAGGTTCCCGAAGGCGTGGTAATCACCTACCATGTCTTGGAAAATCCAGTCTTAAAGGGTGTCACCATCACAGGCAATACTGTTTACAAGACGGAAGACCTGCTGAAAAATATCACGGTGAAAAACGGTGATATTCTGAACAGCCGCACGCTGCAGGAAAATATTCAGGGTATAAAGGAAACCTACCGTAAGGACGGCTATATTCTGGCCAAGGTTACCGATATGAATATTGATACAGATGGACATCTCACCCTGAAAATAAATGAAGGCACGCTGGAAGGCTATAAGGTCAAGGGCAACACCAAGACCAAGGATTATGTAATTCTGCGTGAAATGCGGCAGAAACCGGGGGAACCCTTTAACTCCAAGAAAGCCCGCCGCAGCATGCAGCGCGTTTACAATCTGGGCTTCTTTGAAGATGTCAATATCAAAATGAATCCCGGCGTGGAACCTAATGCCGTGGTTATGGAGTTGGATGTCAAGGAAAAACGCACTGGTACCTTTGGCATCGGTGCCGGCTATAGTACGGCTGACGGTGTTATCGGTATGGTCAGCATCGGTGACACCAACTTCCGTGGTACCGGTGATGCAGTCAGCCTCACCTTTGAAAAGAGCGGCAGCGAAACAGATGCCCGAGGCTATACCTTTTCATGGCGTCATCCGTGGATTGACAAGAAGGAAACCGTGGGCACACTGCGCATTTATAACCGTACCTACCAGTACGATGACTATGACACAGACGGCAACCTGACGGAAAGCTACATGCGTAAGTATTCCGGCGGTGAAATCACGTTAGGCCGCCCTGTTAGTGAGTATTCCACCAATTACCTGACGTTCCGCAACCGTAATGATAAATATGAGCGCCATATCAAAAATAAGGGAAAGGACCGCAGCGGCGACGCTTATAAGGGATGGCGGGATGATAACTTCGGCCTGACCAGAAGCGTTACTTTCAGCCATGTGACGGATACCCGTGATAATGTTTACAATCCAACCACGGGCGGCCGGGTAAGTCTGACCGGTGAAGTGGCAGGTCTGGGCGGTGACTTTAATTTCCAGAAAGTCACCATTGAAGATCAGCGTTATATAAAGGTCGGACATGCTCAGGTTTTAGCCCTGCGCGGTCAGTACGGCGTCGGCCGTGGGGAAATTTCCGAGTTCAATCTGTATAAGGTGGGCGGTCAGAACAGTCTGCGCGGCTACCGTGAGGATCAGTTCCGCGGCACACGTATGGCGCTGGCGACGCTGGAATACCGTTTCCCCATCATCAGCAAGGTACAGGGCGCGCTCTTTACCGACTGGGGGTCGGCCTGGACTGATGGGTTTACACCGAAAGACCTTAAGGGCAGTATCGGCGTAGGTTTAGCGCTTAATACACCACTGGGGCCGCTGCGTCTTGACTATGGCCGCGGCAAAAACGGCGGCCGGGTACACTTTACCGTAGGCGGCACCTTCTAAGCCGGGACGTTTATTTTAAGTTTGCCTTGAATAAGAAAAAATAGTTTGTTATAATGTTTCTCATGTATGGTGTTTTACGATACATAAATAGGGATATATGAATCACCCTTTAGGGGAAAAGGAGATTTTTACAATGGTTAAATTACAGAAAAAACAGGTTAAAATTGTCAGCATTCTCATCGCTCTGGCCTTTGTAGGCTCTGTAGTGGCTATGGCTCTTACGCAGTTTGGCCCCAACATGGTCAGCGCTGCCAGCTCCAACGTGGGCGTGGTAGATTACAGCCAGGTTATGAACCAGCATCCGAAGGTACAGGCTGCTTCCACGGAAATGCAGAATGCTGTTCAGGAAGCACAGAAAGAGTTTGAAGAGAAGTCCGCTAACATGAATGATAATGAAAAGCGTGACTACTACACCCAGACTCAGCAGCGTCTCCAGCAGAAGAATCAGGAACTCATGGAACCCATCACCAAGAGCGTGGAGGAATCTGTGAAGAAGGTTGCTGAGCAGAAGGGTCTGTCCGTAGTTCTGGAAAAGGGTGCTGTTGTTTACGGTGGCGTAGACATCACTCAGGATGTTTTAAAGCAGGTTAGCAAATAAGCGCAGTCAGGTACTACACTGATTGGACTACATAAGGTTAGGCAGTACCGAGCACAGAGGCGCTCGGTACTACTTGTAAGAGGGGGGAGCACAGGTGCCGGATACGCACGATGACAGGCAGCCGGCTGACAAAGCGCAGCGGCGGCGCAATATTCTGGTGGGCACCTTGCTGGCCCTGTGTATGATTTTTCTTGGAGCATGGCTGACGCGAGAATTTATTTTACCGCAAAATAATGGTCAGGCAGTACAGGAAAAGCCGGATACCGGCATTATAAACTGGCAGAAGGTTGTGGAAGCACACCCTGATTATGCTAAGTTTACTGCGCTTAAGTCAGAGTGCCAGTTGTTGGAAATGGAAGCTGCCGATGTTGGCGATATGTTGTCTTTGGAAATGCCGCAGCTGCTGGAGGAAACCTTTAAGGAATCGGTCTGGCAGAAAAATGCCGCCGATGTTATCGGCGGACGGGCTGAGCTTGAGCGCAAGGCACAGAAACTGCGGCAGGAATATACCAAGGCCACAGAGGCGCAGTTCAATGCCCGGCGGCAGGCTCTTGATGAAGAGTATTTAAATGCCATTTTAAATCTCAATATCAAGCTGGACAATCAGGATGCGATGCATAACGCGCTGGACTCGAAACAGGATATCCAGGAGGAACGGGAAGTCTGGGAGGCACAGCGCAGCCAGCTGCAGGCTGAACGCGGCCGGCGGCAGTACGAACTGTGGCAGGCCTACAAGCGGGAAGTCGAAAATTATGTGCAGGAGAAGCTGGGGCCGGAGCTGGCACAATGGCGCGCCAATCTGCCTAAACTGCGTGAGCAGGAAATGGCGGCGGCACAAAATACCCGGAATGCAGCGGATGCCCGTAACGCTGACCTGCTGGCCAAACAGCAGGCTGTGGCTGAAAAGGTACAGCAGCGGCTGGCCAAGCGGCAGCAGCTGGCTGAAAAAAAAGCGGAAATGTCAGCACTGCATGCCCATATCATCAATGATGTGGCCGGTAAGGCGGCCAAAATTGCCATTATGCATCACTTTACCCTGATACTGGTTCATCATCCGGCGGCGCTGGAAAGCTTTTTGCCCCAGACGGGCAAGATAGCGCCGCTGCTGCCGCAGGAAAGCACAGCCATAGGGATTAAGACGCAGGATGTTACCGATGAACTGGTGCAGGAAATGAAAAATATTTAAAGCAAAGAAAGAAGCGAAAGAGAATGAAATTACGCAAGAAATCTGCAGCGCTCATGGCTGTGGCGATGTTGAGTGCCATGCTGGTCAGCGGCTGCGGGCAGACGAAAATCGGTTATATAGATGGTGAGCGCGTATCCAAGGAAGCGCCACAGATTAGCAATCTGGTGGAAGAGGGCAATAAAAAGATTCAGGAAGCCCAGACTCAGGCCGGTGAGGAACTGCAGAAAAAACTGCAGGAAAATCCCAACATGAGTCAGGAAGACTTGCAGAAGGCGCAGATGGACAGCCAGCGCAAGATACAGGGGCTCAATCAGTCCTATTCATTGCAGCTGCGCCAGAAGATGGATGTGGCCTTAGCAGCTGTCTCAAAGGAGCAGAAACTCGATGCAGTGGTCAATAATTCCGTGGATCAGCCTACCGCCGTCAGCGGCGCTGTAGACGTCACTGATGCCGTAATCGCGCAGTTGCAATAAGATGGGAGTATTAGCAGCATGAGAAAGACATTGCAGGAAATAGCCAGCCTCGTGGCAGGACGTATTGTTGGCGATGGGAGCATAGAAATCGAAGGCCTGGACAATATTCAGGGGGCCGGCGCCCATGATTTAACCTTCGCGGTAGAACCCCATATTGAGGAAGCTAAAACCTGTAAGGCAGCGGCCGTGATGCTTCCTGAGGGCGTAGAGGACTTTCCCAAGACGTCTTTGGTGGTTGATGACCCACGGGCGGCTTTTGCGAAACTCTTGGAAATATTTACGCCCAAGCTGCAGCATGAAAAAGGCATCAGCGACAAGGCCCATGTCGGCAAGGATGTAAAGATTGGCGCTGATGTCACCATTATGCCGTTTGCCATGATAGATGACCATGCGGTTATCGGTGACAACGTAACCATTTATCCCCATACATACATCGGCCAGTATGCGGAAATCGGTGACGATACGGTGATTTACTCCAATGCCACGGTGCGTGAGCATTGCCGGGTGGGCAAACGCTGTGTGATTCACAGCTCGGCGGTAATCGGCTCTGACGGTTTCGGCTTTACCACGAAAGACGGTGTCCATACCAAAGTGCCACAGGTCGGCATTGTGGTTCTGGAGGATGATGTGGAAATCGGTGCCCATGATGGCATTGACAGGGCGGCTATGGGCGCTACGGTTATCGGCAAGGGCACGAAAATTGACAATCTGGTGCATATCGGTCATAACTGCAAGATTGGCGCCAACTGTCTGATTGTGGCGCAGACCGGTATTTCCGGTTCGACGACTGTCGGCCATAATGTAACCTTTGGCGGTCAGGTCGGCACGGTCGGCCATATCAATATTGGGGCAAATTCCGTATATGCTGCACGCTCAGGCATTATCGGCGATATGCCGGAGGGCGTATTCTGTGCCGGGTTCCCGGTGCAGTCGCATACGGAGTGGCTGCGCATGCAGGCAGCGATGAAAAAACTGCCTGAGATGATGAAGAAGA
>JAGAYB010000139.1 GCA_017940705.1 Selenomonas sp.
CGTATCACGCACATTAAATCATTTTACTATATTTTTGCGCATTTGTCATTGTTTATGTGACACGCCTTATAACATATTTTGCAGGAACGCCTTGGTGCGCTCTTCCCGCGGAGCATTGAAAAATGCGTCCGGCTCGTTTTGTTCCACGATATTGCCATCGGCCATAAAAATGACCTGACTGGCGGCTTCACGGGCAAAGGCCATTTCATGGGTCACGACCACCATGGTCATGCGTTCGTCAGCCAGTTCGCGCATGGTTTTCAAAACCTCGCCGGTAAGCTCCGGGTCAAGAGCTGAGGTCGGTTCGTCAAAAAGCATGATGTCCGGCTTCATGCAAAGAGCTCGGGCAATGGCCACGCGCTGCTGCTGTCCGCCGGAAAGCTGCGAAGGATAGTAGTCTGCCCTGTCAGACAGCCCCACCTTGTCCAGCAGTTCTCTGGCGTAGGGCTCTGCCTCGCTGCGTTTCAGCCCCTTCACCTGCATGGGCGCCTCCAGCAGATTTTCCAGCACCGTCATGTGCGGAAAGAGATTAAACTGCTGGAACACCATCCCCGTAGACGCCAGGATTTCCCGTTCCTCACGGCCGCTGGCGTACACCGCCTCACCTTCCCTGGTCTGCACAAGATAACGCCCCTTAATGGCAATGCTGCCCCTGTCGATGGTCTCCAGCTTGTTTATGCAGCGCAGCAGGGTACTCTTGCCGGAACCTGATGGCCCGATAATGGCCAGCACCTCACCCCGGCGCACCTCGATGTCAATGCCCTTCAGCACTTCGAGATTATCGTATGATTTATGGATGCCCGTCATCTTCAACATGATTTCACCCTGCTCAATATTTGCCATAACGTGCCTCCAATTTCTTAAAGCCCCAGGTCAGGACAAAGGTCATTGCCAGATAAAACACCGCCGCAATCAAAAACGGCGTCATATCGAACTCACGCTGCACGATGGTACGCGCCACGCGCAGCAGGTCATTCATCGCGAGAATGTAGACAAGGGATGTATCCTTGACCAGATTGATGGTTTCATTGCTTACCGGCGGCAGGACAATGCGTATCACCTGCGGCAGAATGATACGCCGCATGGTCTGGGGATAGCTCATGCCCAAGGTCTTGGCCGCTTCATACTGCCCCTTAGGCACGGCCTGAATCCCGGCGCGGAAAATTTCCGCAAAGTAAGCAGCATAATTGAGGGTAAAGGCTAAGAGCGCCGCTGCAATATCCGGCAGGCGCACGCCCACCATGGGCAGGGCAAAGTAAACGAAGAGGAGCTGCAGCATCAGCGGCGTGCCCCGCATCAGCCAGATATAAAATTCCACCAGCCGGCTGATTATTTTAAACTGTGACAGCCGTCCTAAAGCTGCCAGCATCCCCAGAGGCAGGGACAACAGCAGGGTTACGAAGAATATTTCCAAGGTTATCTCTGAACCATCCAGCATCAGAAAAAAGTTGTTCAAGAGTTTATCCATTCTACTACTCCTTTAGTGTCGTAAAGTGTTAATGTAATAATTATAAACAATAAACGCCCCCCTGTAAAGAAAAATCCCCTGCTGACAAGTCAAATAATTGACCTGTCAGCAGGGGTACTGCCTTGCGCTCAGCTTTCCTGTTCTTCGGCAATCTCCTCCAGATAAGTCCAGCGCTCCATCAGCTGCTCAAGCTCTGCTGTCAGCCGCTTTTCCTCTGCGGTAAGCTCGCTCAGACGCGTGAAGTCCGTGGCATTTTCCGCCATTTGCAGCTGCACGACCTTCAGCTCTCCCTCCTTGCTGGCGATAACACCTTCGATTTCCGCATATTCCTTCTGCTCTTTAAAGGTGAATTTCCTTTGCGCCGGCCGGGGATTTTTTTCTCTGACAGGCGCTGCTTTTTCCCTGACCGGCTTTTCCTGCGGACTGCCTGCCAGCAGCCGTTCCTGCTCCGCCAGCTTTTCCCGGTAATAGGTATAGCCGCCTGAATACATGCGCAGCCTGCCGCCCTCTTCATAGGCAAAGACCTTGTCGGCCAGCCTGTCCACAAAGAAGCGGTCATGCGATACAAAGATTATGGCTCCGGCAAAATCATCAATGAAGTTTTCGAGGACCGCCATGGTTTCCAAATCGAGGTCATTGGTTGGTTCATCCAGCAGCAGCACATTGGGCTCGCCCATCAGCACACGCAAAAGGTAGAGCCGCCGCTTCTCACCGCCGGACAGACGGGCTATTGGCGTCCATTGCAAATCACCGGGAAAGAGGAAACGCTCCATCAGCTGGGAGGCGGAAATTCTGGTACCGTCAGCCAGCGTGATAAAATGCGCCGCCTCCTTGACGTATTCGATGGCGCGCAGGCGTTCGTCCATGTCGGCGGCCTGCTGGGCAAAGTACCCGATTTTCACCGTCTGGCCGATGGTCACTGTGCCCGAGGTCGGGGTGAGTTTTCCGGCAATGAGATTCAGCAAGGTGGTTTTGCCTGTGCCGTTGGCACCTAAAATGCCCACTCTGTCATTTCTCAGCACCGTATAGGTAAAGTCCTGCACAATCGTCCTGCCGCCTGCGGCATAGCTCACATGGTCAAGCTCAATGACCGTCCGTCCCAGACGGCTGCCTGCCAGACCGATTTCCACGGTATCATGATTCAGGTTTACCTGCTGATTTTTTACTTCCTCATAGCGCTGAATTCTGGCCTTCTGTTTGGTGGAACGAGCCTGAGCGCCACGGCGCAGCCATTTCAATTCGTTGCGCAAAAAGTTCTGCCGCTTTTGTTCGCTGGCCTGTTCCCGTTCCAGACGGGCCGCCTTCTGTTCCAGAAAGGCGGAGTAATTTCCCGTGTAGGTATAGGCCCGGCCCTTGTCCAGCTCCAGAATTTTCGTGGAGGTGCTATCCAGAAAATAGCGGTCATGGGTCACCATCAGCAGAGCGCCCTTAAAGCCGCGCAGATATTCCTCCATCCAGGCGATGGTCTCACTGTCAAGATGGTTGGTAGGCTCGTCCAGTATCAATAAATCGCAGGGCTGAATGAGCGCCGTGGCCAGAGCCAGCCGCTTCTGTTCACCGCCGGATAGGGAGCCTGCTTTGGCAGTGTAATCGCTAAGCCCCAGTTTCGTGAGGACTGTTTTGGCCGCGGCTTCCAGCTGCCAGCCGTCCTGTTCATCAATGACCGCCGTGTACTTCATGATTTCTTTTTGCAGCCGGCTGTCCTCACTCTGCCGCCCCAGCTGCGCCATGGCCAGTTCGTAACCACGCAGAGCCTGCATTAAAGGTGACACGCCCCGAAATACTTCCGTCAGCACGGTGTTGTCCGGCGCAAAGACCTTGTCCTGCGCCAGATATTCTATCCGCAGGCCGCGCATGGTGGTCTTATCGCCGGCGTCCACGGGGATAAGGCCGGCCACCGCCTTGAGAAAGGTGGATTTTCCGGTGCCGTTGACCCCGACAATCCCCACCTTATCCCCGGCCTCCATACTGAAATCCACACCGGCAAACAGGGATTTTTCCCCGTAGCTTTTCGTAAAGTTTTCCAGTGTTATTATCATTTGTAACATCCTAACTAATTTTACTGCCCCTGATAGGCCTGACGTTCCTGCCGCAATTCCTCAATGGTGAGATTCCGCAGGTAGGAACGGTGTTCCTCATCCTTCTGGTACACAAAGCCCACATGGCTGACATACGGCTCAATGGTGGCTATCTTCAACAGCGGTGTTACCACCAGCAGCTGCAGGTCCAGCTTGCGGAACAGCTCCAGCCCAAAGCGCGCCGATTCATCGGAACTCTTTAGGAAAGCCTCGTCAATGACCACGAAGCGGAAGGACTGCTCCCCGGCCCTGCGGCCGCGCAGACCGAAGTTGTAGACAATGCTGGCTGCCAGTATCGTATAGGCCAGCTTTTCCTTCTGTCCGCCGGACTTGCCGCCGGAATCGGTGTAATGCTCGTATTCTTCATCAACGCCCGGAGCCGGCTGCCGCCAGAGCTCTGAGGCGGCAAACACGAACCAGTTGCGCACGTCTGTGACCTCGCTGCGCCACCGGGCATCTGCCTCAGCGGAGCCGGGACGCCCCTGCAGGCGCTCCAAAATCTCTGCCACCTGCCGGAACTTTTGCTCGCTGTAGCATATATCCTTGCTATCCGTCAGGGTATCGTCAATGCAGGCGCGGAGTTTTTCCTTGAACTCACTGACGGTATCATTCTGGGCATTATTGCATTCTATCTGGATATAACGTCCCTCATTGTAGTCAATTTCTGCCAATGACTGATTGATGAGATTGATACGGTCACGGATTTCATGGCAGGACTCTTCCAAATGGGATTGGAACAGGGCTATCTGATTGATGGTGTTCTCCCGTAAGAGCAGGCTGAACCGGCTCTCAAACTTAGGCAGGTCATCACGTTCCAGACGGCGCAGCAGCTCCACATAATCCCCGACACCTGCCGGTGTGGGCAGCAGATTGCTGCTGATATCCTTGTTTTGGGCGTTAAATTCCGTCAGCGCATTTACCAGCTGCTCCCCGATGGCCTGCAGCTCCCGTCCTGCCTTTTCCACGCGCCTGTTAAGCCACTTGCTGTACTCCTCCTGCTGGAACTGGCGGCGCCGGCAGTCAAACTGCGGGCTGCCGATGCCGCTTAGCGCCAAGGCAGCGAAATGACTGAGCAGGGGATAGCCCTCTGCCTGTTCTTCGGCCGTGGTCTGTCCCATCAGTTCCTCATCGCTCACCATTTCCTGACGGTTGGTTTCTATGCGGCTGTACAGCTGCCACTTATCGGAGCTCATGCGGTCAAGCTGTGCCTTGCACCGGGCAATCTCCGCCTGCATGGCGGCCTCCTGCCCCTTTAATTCCTTCAAAATATCATTTTCCGCCTGCAATTTTTCCACCATGGCAGATAATTCCGCCACGCGCTGCTCAAGGGGAGCCGTATCAATCTCCGCGAAATGCTCTGCCATTTCCGCGCGCGCCAGGGCATTGCTCTGCTGCAGCAGTTTTTTCTGCTCATCTCTCAGCTTGCGGAATTTATGCTGGAAAAACTTCTGTTCTTCCCGGCAGTCTTCCCGCTCTGCCTGCAGCGCCTGAATTTTTTTCAGATTGGAAAAGCCCAGCACAAAATGACGCCTGTCCTGCAAATCGTGGCGGTCGTCCTTTTCATGGCGCTTGCCGCCGTTCTTCACCTGTCCGGCCATGGTCAGCGCGTATTTTGCCTGCCGGAACTCCTTCATATTTTCACAGCAGCGGTGGTGGAAACGGTTTTTTATTTCCTCTGCCAGCCAAGGATATAAGGGGCAATCCTCTTTCAGGCGCAGCTTATGGCACACTGCCTCCTCGGGAGCGTTGTCCACCACTTCCTGAATGGACATGGCCGGAACTTTAAAGTACACCAGCCGCATTTTTAAATCATGGCGTTCCATCCAGTCCGCCACTTCACCGTAATGTACCTCCGGCACCAGCAGGGAAATGCCAAACCCGTGCAGCAGTCGCTCAATGGCGCCCTCCCAGTCAGACTCTTCCTCGGCCACCGCCATCAGTTCTCCGGCAAAGGGCATTTCGCTTTCCGCCAGATTCAGGTCATGGCACAGCTGTTCACGCAGGGCAATGAATTTCTGGGGAATATTGGACTTGCGGGCTGCCAGCGAATCTATTTCCGCCTGCAGTTTCTGCGCCCGGGCTTCGGCCTCCTTTTGGTTGGCCTTCATGGCCGCCCCTTCCACGGCCAGTTCCTCCTGCCGTTCCTCACTTGCCTGCCGGCGCTGCGCCAGCTGGCTCTTAACCTGCAAAAATGCGTCTTCATTGTCCGGCAGATTAAGCTCCAACGCCGCCAGCTCCTGACGGAACTTCTCCCGGCTCTGGCTGCACTGCGCCAGACGTTCCTTTTCCCGTTCCTGCTGATTAAGCACTTCCGCCAGCTGATTGCCGCCGTTACGGGCAATGTTTCCCTGCAGGACCAGCAGTTCATGCTGCTTTGCCTGCAAGTCCTTTGTCTGCCGTTCAATATCTGCCGCCAAGGCTTTACAGCGCGGTTTCAGCGTCTCCATCTCGCCGGCCCGGGCCTGATAATCCTGCCGGGCGTACCAGCTGCCCAGCACCTTTTGCATGGCCTGGCCTTCCTTTTGCTCCCGGCTGGCCGTGGCGTATGCCTCCCCCAGCTTTTCGATGGGCTGCAGCATTTCCTGCTGCTTGCGAGCACGCTGCACCGCCTGATGAGCCGCCTCCAGGTCATGGTACTGATGGAGCATCTGCTCCACTTCCAGATTGGTTTCCGGCACCTCCAGCATATTCTGGCGCACAAAACTTGTCAGGCTGTCCACCTTCTTCATGGACACGGTCTGCTGAAACAAATCCATGGCCTGCACCTGCCGGATGCCGAAAATCTTGCGGAACTCATGACCGTACAGCGGATAATCGTCAAATGTCCTGATGAAGGCATCCTTTTCCAGCTGCTTGCGGAAGGTGCGCATATCGCCGCCAATCCTAGAAAACCGCTCCGCTATGGAAAGTGTCTTTTGCGCCAGCACATAGAAACGGCTGGGATAAGCAGCGCTTTCCTCGGGGAACCAGAACACCTGCGCCAGTGTCACGGTGCGGCCAAAATTCTTGTCGGCAAACACGCCCAAAATCACGCTGTACTTATTTTTATCACGCAGGGCCTCCGGGCGGCCGCCGCCGTTTTCCGTGCGTTTCTGGCCATAGTAACCGCGTACATAAGAGGCCAGATTGCGCTCCTTGGCACTGGCATCGGCGGCCTTATTGTAGGTGACTTTCCGCGGCGGCACCAATAGCGTCAGCAGGGCGTCCACCAGCGTGGACTTGCCGGAACCTACATCACCTGTGAGCAGGGACATTTCTCCGTTTAAAGCCAGCGACCAGACCTTGCCGTCAAAGGTTCCCCAGTTGTAGACTTCCAGCCGTTCCAGACGGAATCCCAGAGGCACTTCCCCTTCATTCATCGCGAACAAATTCACTTATCAGCACCTCCTCAGCTGTTTCCTCAGCAGCATTTTCTCCGCCACCATGCTGTTTTTCCCCATAGGCCGTATAAGCGGCCAGCTTTTCATGGAAATCGTTTAGCCACTGGGCGTCCACGAAATTGCGCAGGATGGGACGCACCTCATAGGTATCCTCCTGTCCCTTGCTCTTTTGCAAAAAGCCCAGATTGACCACCTGGCTTATCATGTGCTCCACGGACTGCCGCAGCTTCATTTCATTGCTGCTAATGGGCAGAAACGGCTCCATGCGCCGCAAAATATCCCCGAAGCTCAGCACCAGATGCGTATCGCTGCTGGCCGTATCCTGTTCTCCCAGAGCCTTGCGCAGCTGCACCAGCAGCATGGACACAGGAAAGCTCAGCTGATGACGGGGCACGATACGGGGCAGGCTGCCGGTCTCCTCCTGCTTTAAATATGCGTACTCATCCACCTCATCCACTATCAGGGAAAGGCCGATGCGGTGGAAGTAATCATCCAAAGCCCCCTGCTGGTTTATAATCGTCTGCCAAAGGCTCTCGTCCCGGCCCCGGCTGACAATGCCCTTTAGCAGCAGGATAGCCGCCTGTGAAAAACTTTCGGCCTGTTTATCTGCAGCAAAATCACACACCTGAAAAGTCTCCTCTCGTAAAGCTCACCTGCTCGCAGACAGCCAGCAGCTTGCGGCCGTCACGCTCAAACAGAATCCGCTCCATTTTTTCTGCGCCGAAAGCATCACGGCTCTTGCTGGCCAGCACAAAATAGGCCAGCAGCTCCGACAGCCCCTGCTTTAGCGGATGTACCGCCAGCACCTCGGCCAGCGTCACCTGCGGACGCTCCTTAAGCATTTCCTCCACATTGCGGCGCAGTTTCGCCCTGTCGATGACCACCTGCTCAAATATAGCAGCAATATCGCCGCCGCTGCCGTCTCCGGCGCTAAGCTCGGGACTGTCCAGCCGTGTCCTGCATGGCGGCGCAAAAAGGCGGCGCTCCATCGGCAGGCTCACACCGGCCCTGATATCGTCCATCTCCATAAATTCTCCGGCCGGGCCTTGACCGCGTAAGTCCACGGCCTGCGCTTCAATCTGCTGAATGAGCCGGTAAATCGTCCGTTCCTCACGCAGATAATCCTCATCCACATAACGGCGCAACTGAGCGGAAAGCTGCGCCAGCGTCTTTTGTACAGCCGCAGCGGCCTGTACCCATTCATGGCTTATATCGGCCAGACTGTGCTCAGCGACGATTTCCCGTAGGGGCTCTGCCTGTTCCACCTGCAAAAGCGTCCTGCGCAGTGCGTCCTGCTGCCGGGAAAACATCAAAAAGCGCCAAAAAGCCATAAAACTGCGGCCCTGCTCCGACTTGCGGATGATGTCGCTTTCCGAAAAGATTTTTTCCAGCAGCTCACCCTTGCCGCGCGTCCATTTCACCACATCGGCCTGCACCTTGCGGGTCAGCTCCCGGAAGTTTTCCTCTACCTCACGGAAATCTGCCAGTATGGCTGTAGCCGTGGCCTCAGCCTGCAGGAAACGCTCTTTTATCTGCACGTTGTCAAGCCGTGGCTGCACCTCACCGGCAGCCTCTATTTCCGCAATTTCC
>JAGAYB010000140.1 GCA_017940705.1 Selenomonas sp.
CGTACCTCCCGAACGATTATGTGGCAAAGCAAGACGCCCTTAGACAGCTGTCACCTGCAGTACCGCGATGGCCAGAACTTACAGCAGACAAGGGCGGCTATCGTAAGCAGCCTTACGGAAGACCGCGTGACAAATTATTACTACACTGTATACCTAAAGGACCTCACCCCCGGCACCACCTACAGCTACCGTATCTGGTACGGCAACGATGTCACAGACTGGCAGGAGTTTACAACGCCCCCGGCTGATATGCAGGAATTCAGCGCCCTGATTTTTTGCGATTCCCAATGCGGCTATACTTACGATAGCTGGCATGAACATTTCCGCGCCATCTGGCAGCGCCACCCTGAGGCTCAGTTTTTTGCCATTAACGGCGATATCGTGGACAACGGCCAGCAGGAATGGCAATGGCAAAACTTCTTTGCCGCCATCGAAGGGGAACTTCCCAAACATCTCTTCGTGCCGGTGATGGGCAACCATGAATGCTATAGCCTCATCTGGAAGCCATGCCGCCCCCGGCGCTACGAACTCAGCTACAGCCTGCCCCCCAACGGCAATCAGGCTTTGCAGAATTATTACTACTCCTACGATTACGGTCCTGTCCACTTTGTGGTTCTCAATACGCAAATGCTGGAACTGGCCGGCATAGCCCCTGACCTCTTAGCCCAGCAAAAGGCTTGGCTGCGTCAGGACGTCAAACAGCACCGTAAAAAATGGCAGGTTGTCCTCATGCACAAGGATGTCCTTTCCTATGACGAATTTCAGGTAAACAGCCAAACCATGATGAGTATCAGCGATGTGGGCTATGCCTTTATGCCGCTGTTTGACGAACTGGGCATTGACCTGGTGCTTACCGGCCACATGCACACCTACCGCAACCGCGGTCATATCTACAAGCTGGCTCCTGCCGACAAAGGCCCCGTCTACATCATGAGCGGCCCCATCGGCAACCAACAGTACAATGTCCCCGAGGATAAGCATTTTGACAAGTCAGCTATCTATCAGCCCACGCCGCCCAATTACCTCCTGCTCGAGGCCAGTCAGGAACAGCTCACCGTCACCTGTCTTACGGCAGCTGGTGACTTCGTAGAAAAAATTGAAATATAACGAGGCAAGAAAATGTCCCCCACCTCAGCAGGTGGGGGCACGAATACCAAAACAGGCGGCGAGCATATCTCCCGCCTCGTTGAAACGCCAAGAGGAAGTTTTGCCTATGGCAAAACTGGAACAACGGCGTTATTAGCAAAAAAATTTAGCGCATTACTATTGCAATATTACATAGTAATGCGCTATACTATATCCCAAAGTTATATTGAGAATTGTTCTACTGGAGGTATCAACATGGCCACAATCAATGACAATTATCTGAAACTCCCCGGCAGTTATCTGTTCGCGGAAATCGCGCGCCGGGTAGCAGCTTTTAAAGAGGCACATCCCGAGGCTGACATCATACGTTTGGGTATCGGTGACGTAACCCAGCCCCTGCCAGCCGCCTGTATTGAGGCCATGCACAAAGCCGTCGATGAACTTTCCCGGCAGGAAACCTTCCGCGGTTATGGTCCGGAACAGGGCTACAGCTTTTTGATAGATGCCATCATCGAACATAATTATCGTCAGCGCGGCATTGATATCGCCAGTGACGAAATCTTTGTCAGTGACGGCTCCAAGAGCGACTGCGGCAACATTCAGGAAATCTTTGGCACGGACAACCGCGTAGCCATCACCGACCCTGTTTATCCCGTGTACCTCGATACCAATGTTATGGCCGGCCGCACCGGCACTATCGGCGAGGACGGCCATTTCCAGGGAGTAACTTACCTGCCATGCGACGCCAGCAATAATTTTGCCCCGGCCCTGCCGCAGGAAAAGGTCGATATGATTTATCTCTGCTGCCCCAACAATCCCACCGGCACCACCCTTTCCCGGGCTGAGCTGAAAAAATGGGTGGACTACGCACGCGCAAACGAGGCCGTAATCCTCTTTGACGCCGCCTATGCTGCCTATATCACCGAAGATGATGTTCCCCGTTCCATTTACGAAATTGAAGGTGCTAAGGACGTGGCCATTGAGTTCCGTTCCTTCTCCAAGACCGCCGGCTTTACCGGCACGCGCTGCGGCTACACCGTCATTCCGAAATCTGTCAAAGGCAAGGCTGCTGACGGCTCACTGGTCGAGTTTAATAAACTTTGGAACCGCCGCCACACTACCAAATTCAACGGCACGGCCTATATCGTACAGCGCGGTGCAGCTGCTATCTACACGGCAGCAGGCCAGCAGCAGGTCAAGGAAACCATCGCCTATTACATGGAAAATGCCCGTATCATCCGTGAAGGACTGCAGGCTGCCGGCATTACGGCTTACGGCGGTGTCAACGCGCCCTATATCTGGCTCCAAACGCCTGACAATATGCCGTCCTGGGATTTCTTCGACAAACTGCTGACAGAAGTCAACATTGTGGGCACTCCGGGTGCCGGCTTTGGCCCCTGCGGCGAAGGCTATTTCCGTCTCACTGCCTTTGGCGACAGGGAAAATACTCTCCGTGCTGTAGCGAGAATAAAAAACAAGCTGCACATTTAAGGCAGCCTGTATTTTGCTGACTAATAATCCGCCGTTATTACTTCAGCCCCAGAGGCAGCCAGTAAGCCTCTGTCCCGGCAATCTGGTCAGGAGAAAATCTGGCATACAAGGCGCTGGGATTTTTGCCCAGCATAAAACAACTCAAAGTCTTATAACCTGTCATCGTACCGCTGTCAGTTGCAGCGGTACATTTTTTTTGCTCCACAAACAACTGATACATGGAATCCCGGCTGTCGCGACGCACAATGTCCTCGCTGTCCACATCTTTGGTCATTCTTACGCCCTGCTTATCTATAACCTCAATCCCGGCGCCCTCACGCCCCCATATCGGTTTCTTTATCCAGCTCGGGCCCGTCTGCAGAAACGCCGGCGAA
>JAGAYB010000141.1 GCA_017940705.1 Selenomonas sp.
GCTCTGAAGGTAGCTGAGGAAGTCGGCTACCCCGTAATCCTCAAGCCTGTTTCCGGCGGCGGCGGTAAAGGCATGTGCGTAGCCCGTGACGAAAACGACCTGAAAAACATTTTAAATCTGCTGGTGGACATCACCAAGACCAAATACTACTTCGAGCATTACATCGAACGCTCCCGTCACATCGAAGTGCAGATTGTCGCCGACAACTACGGTGAAGTCCTGCATCTGGGCGAGCGTGAATGTTCCCTCCAGCGCCGCAACCAAAAACTGCTGGAAGAATCTCCCTCCATTGCCCTTACCCAGGACATGCGCGACCGTGTCGGCCGGCTGGCAGTCAAAGCCGCCAAGAGCGTCCACTACTCCAACATCGGTACAGTGGAATTCCTGCTCGACCTTTCCAACAACGAATTCTACTTCATGGAAATCAACCCCCGTATTCAGGTAGAGCACGGCATTACAGAAGCCGTTACCGGCATTGACCTTGTTCGCACCCAGATTCGCATTGCTGCCGGCGAGGCCTTGGAAATCATGCAGGAAGATGTGAAATTCACCGGTCATGCCATCGAATGCCGTATCAACGCCGAAGACCCGGAAAATAACTTCATGCCCTGCCCGGGACAGATTTCCTTCCTGCACGAGCCCAGCGGCCCCCGCGTCCGCTTCGACTCCGGCGTAACGGCTGGCCTCTCCATCGAGCCTTACTATGACTCCATGATTGCCAAAATCATCGTTCATGGCCGTACCCGCGGCGACGCTATCAAAATCATGGAACGCGCCTTGAAGGAATTCCGCATTGACGGCGTAAAGACCACCGTCTCCCTCCACAAAAACATCCTTAAAGATACCTACTTCCGCACCGGCAACATTGACACCCAGTTCATCAAAAAGCGCATTGATGTCTACGAAGCTGCTCCCAAAGATACGAAAGACATGAACGAAGAAGAGCTGGCCAACACCATCAGCGAAAGCATGTATCTGGCATAAATATAAGAGAAGCCTGTTCATATAGCCCCCTGACACCTTGCAGCCCAAGGCATCAGGGGGCTATATAACATTTGTTTATATGTCATTAGGATTTTCTATAAGTGATTTTTATAAAACCTCTTGCATTTTCCTTAGTACCTGCTATAATATATTTCTGTTAGCAGGTACTAAGATGTACCAACAAAAAATTCAAGGAGGTGTTTTCTAACCATGCGTGATTGCGAAAAGATTCTCGACCAGAAATTAGGCAGCCGTGAATTCGCTGAAGCATTTGAAGCTACTTCTATGGAGTATGATTTCATCGACCGCATTGCCACGGCTTGTGCCAAGATGGTAAATGCTGAAAACAGCGAAAACTAATTGTTACTATATATTGCACGACAAAAGGGACTGACATGTCACGACTAAATGACATGTCAGTCCCTTTTCATATATCCATGGGAACTATCCCACCACAACTTAGTAGCGCTTGCGCTTTACCGACGAGGGATAACCCAAGGCCTCCCTGTATTTCATAACCGTGCGCCGTGACAGCGTCATTTTACGATTTTTCAGCATTTCGCATAGCTTCTGGTCGCTCAGGGGCTTTTGCGGATTTTCTTTCTCGATAAGTTCCTTGATTACGGCCTTGGCCTGACTGGCGATGAAGTCCTCACCGGAAGCATTTTTCGCCAGATTTGCCGTGAAGAATTTCCGCAGTGGTATGACCCCACCGGGCAGCTCTATGTATTTGTTGGCCACCGCCCGGCTGACGGTGGATTCGTGGACGCCGATGGCATCAGCTACTTCCTGCATGGTGAGGGGATGGAGTTTTCGCATTCCCTGTTCTAAGAAATCCTGCTGCACACGCAGGATTTCCTCCACGACTTTTTTTATCGTACTGCGGCGCTGCTCAATGCTGTTTATAAGCCAGGCAGCAGCATTCAAACGCTTGTTGATATATTTCTGGGTTTCCTGGTCGTAGCCTTCTGCCTGCTTGTAGATAGAAGATATTTTCAGCTGGGGAATGTAGGTATCGTTAAGGCTCACCTGATAGCCCTGCGGCGTTTTTTCCACCACGACATCAGGCGTGATGTAATTGGCCGCCTCACTGCTGTAGGCGCTGCCGGGCTTGGGATTAAGCTGGCGGACGATATCCACCGCCAGCTGCACCTCTGCCGGCTTGCAGCCTTCACTGACCGCAATTTCCTTTAAACGCGCCTCAGCCACCGCCTCCAAATGCCTGTCGATAATGGCAGCCACGAGCCCTTCATAAATCCCCTGACTGAGTGCCTGCAAGCGCAGGCACTCGGTCAGATTTCTGGCTCCGACACCTACTGGCTCAAAGCCCTGCACCACCTTCAAGACCTGCTCCACCCGGGATTCTGTCACCTGCATAGCCGCGGCAATTTCCGCAGTGGTCAGCGTAAGGTAGCCCCAATCATCAATAGAGCCGATGATAAAGGTGGCGATGGCCAGTTCTTCTTCATCTGTACAGGCAAATTCCGCCTGCTCCAGCAGTTCACGCTCCAGAGTGATGTCCACGGACGCATTGGATTCCAGCACGTTGTCGTGCTCATAAAAGCCGCCCGTGGAGGCGTTGCCGTCCCCTTCAAGGTATTCGGCCAGCGCTGCCATATTCTCTGCGCGCAGGACTTCCCCCTGTGTGTCCGTGACCCCGTCGCTATATTCCATTTCCAAGGCCGGATTTTCCATATATTCTTTTTCTATCTCCGCTTTTAAGTCCTGAGCAGACAGCTGCAATATCTGAATTGCCTGCTGCAATTTCATGGTCATGACCAGATGTTGGGAGAGATTCAGATTTAATGATTGTTCCTGTTGCATGGAAATGTTCCTTCACGGGGCAGGTAATATACTCACTTCTGAGACATAGCCGCGGCAATGGCAGCCCCCA
>JAGAYB010000015.1 GCA_017940705.1 Selenomonas sp.
GCTGTCTGCGCTCACCGTCATCAATATGGCATTGCCCTCATCGGCAAATTTGACAATCTCGCCCGTGCCGTCAATATGACCGCTGACAATATGTCCGCCCAGACGGCTGGCAAGGGTCAACGCCCGTTCCAGATTCACGGGACTGCCTTTTTTTAGCTCAGAAAGCGATGTGCGGCGCACCGTTTCCGGCATCACATCCGCCGTAAAACCTGACTGGTCAAAATGCGTGACCGTCAGGCAGACGCCGTTGACCGCAATGCTGTCGCCTAAATGCACATCTTCAATTACCTTGGCGCAGTTAATGACAAGACTGCCGCCACCGATACGGGCAACCTGCCCGACTTCTTCAATTATGCCTGTAAACAATCTCTCACCGCCTCTTTACATAGCCGGTCAGCAAAATATCCTGACCGATGTTTTCTACCGTAGTACGCTCAAGTTCCACCGCATCTGTAAGCTCGGCAAAGCCCTCGCCTTCCACCGGGGTCAACGCCTCCCTGCCCCCAATCAGCTTGGGCGCGATAAAGGCATGTACCTTGTCCACCAGACCGGCTCGCAGTAGGGAGAAATTCACCTGTCCGCCGCCCTCGACAAACACCGAGCAAATCTCCATTTCGCCGAGTTTTTGCAGTAGCAGGTTCATATCGACCTGTTCGCCGTCACCGGCAACCATGATGGCAACGCCCTTGTCCTTCAAAGCCTGCACCCGTTCCTGCGGAGCCTTGGCCGTCACCGCAATGATGGTCAGTGCCGCACCATCGGTCACAAGCGCAGCATCCAGCGGCGTTCTGGCCTTGCTGTCCACCACGATACGCACAGGATTTTTGCCCTGCCCATCAGGGAGCCTTGCCGTAAGGCTGGGATTATCAGCCAGTACCGTACCAATGCCCACCATAATGCCATCGTAGATATCCCGATACTCATGCACCCTGCGCCTTGCCGCCTCGCCGGTAATCCACTGGGATTTTCCCGTATAAGTGGCAATCTTGCCATCAAGGCTCATCGCGGTTTTGAGCACCACATAGGGCAGCTTCGTGGCAATCCATTTCAAAAACACTTCGTTAAGTTTGCGTGCCTCGTCCTCCAGCACGCCACAGCGCACTTCGATGCCGGCCCGTTCCAGTATGGCTATGCCCTTGCCGGCCACCTTGGGATTGGGGTCGCCCATGGCGATAACCACCCGCCGAAGCCCTGCCTTGACTACGGCTTCGGCGCAGGGGCCGGTACGCCCATAATGGGAACACGGCTCCAAGGTCACATAAAGCGTGGCACCCTTAGCCAAATCCCCTGCCATATTCAGCGCGTGAATCTCGGCATGGGGCGTCCCGGCCTTGCGGTGCCAGCCTGCTCCCACAATGCGGCCCTCACGGACTATCACCGCCCCCACCAAGGGATTGGGCGAAGTGCGTCCGACAGCATTGCGTGCTAGGGAGAGCGCCACCCGCATAAAATCTTCATCCTGCAAATTCATCACCTCAAATTCGACGAAATTGAAATTAAGGTTTGTGAATGAGACCCTAAGAAAACGAAAAGCCACCGCGAAGATTTTCCTCGCGGTGGCTGCTTTTTGCATGCAAAAACAACATGCCTTTTCTCCTCCCGACTATACGGTCGGCTTCGGAATTTCACCGAATCGTGCCTGAATACTCAGGCTTGCGGGCTATACCGCCGGTGGGGAACTGCCCCCCGCCTCAAAGACAAATCTCTGCCCATTATGATAGCATAAACAGGGCAAAAATTCAAGGTCAGCCAAAAGTCAGTTACAGGATAGTAAGTGTATTCTGTTTTCAGCCAAACAGGGAAATCTGGTCGGATTCGCCCATGCCGTCAAGGCAGCCATGGTCACGGAGGATTTCTATATTGGTCTTGGATATGCCGGTACGGCGGCGCAGGTCTTCGATGCTGGTGAAGATGCCGTCCTTTCTGGCCTCGACAATGCTCTGAGATGCCTTTAATCCCATTCCTGCCAGACTTGCCAGCGGTGGCAGCAGGGATTTTTCGTGGATGACGAATTTTTCGGCATCGGATGTGTAGATATCCACTTTTTCGCAGTCGTAGCCGCGCAAGTACATTTCCCAGGCCAGCTGCAAAACAATCAGCGTTGCATTCTGCTTAGCGTCCAGCTTTTTCTCCTTGGAAATTTCTTCCAGTTCTGCTATCTTCCGGCCTACATACTCCTGCCCTTTGGCAATGACGTTGGCATCAAATTCATCGGCACGAATGGAAAAATATGCCGCATAATAAGCCAAGGGGTAATGCACCTTACAAAAGGCGATGCGGTAGGCCATCATAACATAGGCCGTAGCATGAGCCCGTGGGAACAGGTATTTTATCTTCTGGCAGGAATCAATATACCATTGTGGTATATCACCGTCCTGCAATTTTTTCACCACATCGGGGTCAATGCCCTTGCCCTTACGCACTTTTTCCATGGTCTTAAAGGACAGCAATGGGTCAATGCCGTGGTGAATCAGATACATCATGATATCATCACGCGCCGAGATGGCGTTTTTAATGGTACACTGACCGCTGCGGATAAGGTCCTGGGCATTGCCCAGCCACACGTCTGTACCATGGGAAAAGCCTGATATACGCACCAAGTCCGAGAACACGTCCGGGTTGGTATCGTCAATCATCTGCCGGGTAAAAGGGGTACGGAATTCCGGGATGCCGAAAGTTCCCGAAGTTGCCCCAAGTTCCTCGGGAGTCAGTCCCAGCGCGTCCGTGCAGTTGAACAGGGACATGGTGGCCACATCGTCAAAGGGAATGGTCTTCGGGTCACGGCAAGTCAGGTCTTCCAGCATTTTGATTACGGTCGGGTCATCGTGGCCAAGAATATCGAGCTTGACCAGACGGCTGCTGATGGAATGGTAATCGAAATGGGTGGTAATCGTGCCGCAGTTCATATCATTGGCCGGGTGTTGAATGGGCGTAAAGAAATGCACGTCCATATCTCGGGGCACAACCATGATGCCTGCCGGGTGCTGGCCGGTGGTGGATTTTACGCCCATGCAGCCATGAGCCAGCCTGTCGATATAGGCTATATGTTTTTTTACGCCCTTTTCCTCAAAGAACTTCTTTACATAGCCAAAGGCGGTCTTATCTGCCACGGTCTGAATTGAGCCGGCACGGTATACGTTGTCCTTGCCAAAGAGAATTTCCGTGTACTTATGTGCCACAGGCTGGTATGTACCTGAGAAGTTAAGGTCGATATCAGGAACTTTATCGCCATCAAAGCCCAAAAATAC
>JAGAYB010000142.1 GCA_017940705.1 Selenomonas sp.
ACATATCCTACGCCCCGTATCGTATGAATGTATTTTTCCTCAAACTTATCATCGATTTTGGCCCGCAGGTAACGAATATACACATCCACCACATTAGTATCACCGTTGTAATCATAGCCCCAGACAGACTGCAAAATCTGCTCACGGCTCAAAACATTGCGCTTGTTGCGCAGGAGGTATTCCAGCAGCGCGTATTCCTTTTTGGTCAGGGTGACGTTTTCGCCCTTGACCCGTACTTCGTAGAGGCTGGGATACATGACCAAATCCTTTACGGACAGGCGTTCCCCGACGTTTACATCGTCATTTTTCTCCTTGTAATGGAGACGCAGGGCACGCCGGATTCTGGCCAGCAGTTCCTGCATGGCAAAGGGCTTGGTGATATAGTCATCAGCACCGATGTCCAGTCCCTTGACCTTGTCCTCGACATCGTCTCGGGCGGTCAGCATGATGATAGGCACATCGGATACTTCGCGCACCAGACGGCAGATTTCAATGCCATCCATTTCCGGCAGCATCAAATCCAGCAGTACCAGCTGAAAATCCCCCTGTACAATGCGGTCCAAGGCACGGCGGCCGTTGCTTTCCGTAGCCGTGTTATACCCCTCGTGTTCCAATTCAATCTGCAAAAAACGCGCAATGCGCTGTTCATCTTCCACAATAAAAATCTTCGGGTTTGCCATCATCAATCCCTCCTGCTATTCATAGGCACATACTAATATAATATAACGAACGGCAAGATTTGAAAAGTCTTGCCGTTCATTTCTAATCAAAACATAATTTTAACCTTTTTCCCCTAAATAAATCTCCCGGAACAGGCGGATAAGATGCTCACTTGACGAGGACAAGGTGCGGTTTTTCAGCCAGGCGATGACAGTATGCGTGCTCATTTCCGGCTCCACCAGTTTTTTGTAAATGAGGTTGCCATCGGTAAGCAGCGTCTTGGAGGATACCGGCAAAAGCGCCATCCCCACGCCCATCTTGGCCAGCAGCAAATCCTGTACAATACTGTCACTGACACAGATTATATGCGGCTCAAAGCCCAGCTTGCGGCAGTTGGCAATAAACACCGACTGCCAGCGCAGCGGAATGATAATGGGCCTCCCCTTTAATTCCAGCAGATTCACCTTGTCATGCTGGCTGCCGATTTCCTGTTCCTTGTTCATAATCAGCACCAAAGGCTCATTGGGCAGCACAATGGATTCATAAACCTTGGAATCCACCTGTGTACGGGTAATGCCGATTTCTATAACCCGGTTGTCCAGCAGTTCCAAAATCCGGGCACCCTCAGCCTCCCAAATCTGGTAGGTGACATTGGGATAACGGGAATGAAACTCGGAGATGAGCTCCGGCAGCAGCATGGCCCCCGAGGTGGTAATCGTCCCCAGACGGATGGAGCCGGCCACGCCGGAGCCGATTTCCGTAATCTCCCGGACAGTGCCGTCCACCATGCCCAAAATATGCTCCACCCGGGAATACATCACCCGGCCGGCATCCGTCAGACGAATACGGCGGCTGCCGCGCTCAAACAGCTGCACGCCCAGCGATGTTTCCAGACGCTTCATCTGCCTTGACAAGGCAGGCTGGGCAATGTCCAGCCGCTGGGCGGCATGGCTGATGTTGCCCTCCTCTACAATGGCATAAAACGCCCGCATATCCTTAATATCCATATCCTGCCTCTTTCTTGCTATACATAAATTTCATACTTTCTATACCGAAACTGGTTATATAAGGACATTATACTTTTTTTAACAAAAAAGGGCAATGTTTTTCATTTTTTTATCATAGTTTTCGCTGTACCCTGAGCAGACGCACCTGCAAAAAGACCGCGCCAATCAGCACGCCCATGATAAGCCCTATCCAGTAGCCGTAAGGCCCGAGCTGCGTAAACCTCGCCAATCCCCAGCCCAGAGGCAGGCCGATAATCCAAAAGGAAAGAATCGCCAGCCAAAGCGTAACCCGCACGTCCTTAAAACCGCGCAGCGCCCCCTGCAAAGGCGCGTTGATACTATCGGCAAACTGCATGAATACCGCATAGACGAGAAAGCCTGCCAAAACAGGCTGCACATCCTGACTGGTGGTGTAAAAAGCCGCAATTTCCGTGCGGAACTGCGTCAGTACCAAAGCCAGCGTCCCCACCGTGCCAAAGGTCAGATAGCGGCTCAGCTTTATGTACTGCCGGGCATCAGGCAGGCGCCTGGCGCCCACTTCAAAGCCCACCAGAATTGTAAGTGTCATACTTACAGCCAGCGGCAGCATATACACAATGGTGGTAAAATTCATCGCCGCCTGATGAGCCGCCACGATAGCCGTACCATAAGCCGTCATGAAAAGACCCACCGCCCCGAAAATGCTCTGCTCGCAAAACATGGTAGCGCCGATGGGCAGGCCCACCCCCAGCTGTTTCTGCCACTCAGCCATATCCAGCCGGGGCAGCTGGCGGAATACATGATAGCTGCGGAAAGGCTCCAAATGTGTAACCACCAGAATATTCAGCAGCAGGTTCAGTGTCAGCGTAATCGCCGAACCGATGCCGGCACCGATACCGCCAAAGGCCGGCACGCCAAACAGCCCGTACATAAAGATGTAGTTAAGGATTATATTGGTCGGCACGGTACACATGGTCACTCCCATGGTCAGCCGCGTAAAGCCGTGGGCATCAATGAAGTTGCGCAGCACTGCTGACAAAAATATGGGAATGATGCCCATGGATATAGCCATCAGATAATGACTGGTGATGTACTCCACCTTCGGCTCCAGCGCCAGCAGCGGCAAAACCTGCGGCACCGCCAGCCAGCCCAGCGCGACAAAGCCCACTCCCAAAGCCAGCGCCCAATAAAAGCCCTGCTTGACGATAAAGCCGATTTTCGCCGTCTTTCTGGCACCGTAAAGCTGGGAAATAGTCGGCGTCAGCCCGGAGATAATCCCTAAAAAACTGCCGAAAAAAGGCATGAAGAGATTGACGCCGACAGCGACACCGGCCAAATCCTCCTGACTGATATGACCGGCCATAACCGTATTAAAAAACCCGGTTGCCATCAGGGACAACTGGGTGATAAATATGGGCAAAAGCACCACAAAAAATTGCCGTGCTTTTGCCTTATA
>JAGAYB010000143.1 GCA_017940705.1 Selenomonas sp.
CCGCAACGGCTGAGCTGGGCCGACTCGGAAAGATGCAAGTCCAGATAATCTACCGAACCGTCGTTGATTTCATTGCGTAAGTCCTTATCCGTCTGGTAGGGCAAACGCTTCTTAATGCCGTGAACCTTTGCCAAGGCTTCATCCAGCTCCGGGCCAGTGGAAGCGCCTGTCCAAAGGTTAATGGTGAACGGCTCTTTCTTCATCCGTTCAGCCAGTGCCAGCGGAATAGCTTTCGGATATGCCGAAGCGGTAAATCCGCTGGTTGCAACATTCATGCCTTCTTTGAAAAAAGCTGCTGCTTCTTCCGCCGTGACAATCTTGCTCTGCAACTCTTTGTTGCGCACGCGGTCGAGAATATCAATCATGGAAAATCCTCCCTCATCAGTGCCGACCCATTTTCGGTTCCGGCAACAGATTCTTAACTCCCGGTCTAACTGCCCATAGATAAATAATAGCTATAATTACATCAATTACGTCTTATAATAACATTAAGTTATTATCGTTATGAATTATAATCATAGATTATCATACTACTATGCGGCAATTATACCACAAGATTTATGTTAGCACGAAAAGAAACCGCCGTCAAGTAAGACTTGACGGCGGTTGGCCTATTTTTAAATCAATTAGTATTATTTATTCCGATTATTTGAGCATGGCCAGCATCGTACCGGCAGCTACTGCCGTACCGATAACCCCGGCCACATTCGGGCCCATGGCGTGCATGAGCAGGTAATTGCCCGGCTTAGCCTTCATGCCCACTACCTGGCTGACACGTGCAGCCATCGGTACAGCGGATACACCAGCTGAACCAATCAGCGGATTTATCTTCCAGCCGGATACACGGCACATAATCTTACCGAAGAGCACACCGCCAGCCGTACCGGCGATAAAGGCTACCAAGCCCAGCGCGATAATCAGCAGCGTTGCCGGCTGCAGGAAATCGTCAGCATTCATGGTCATACCAGTACCGGTAGCCAGGAAAATGGTAACGATATTGCACAGGGAGTTCTGCGCTGTGTCAGACAGACGATCCATAACGCCGGATTCACGGAACAGGTTGCCCAGCATCAGGCAGCCCAGCAAAGATGCGATAGGCGGCAGCAGCAAGCTGATGATAATAGCTGCCACAATCGGGAAGCAGACACGCTCAAACTTCGTAACAGGACGGAGCTGCTCCATCGTCACTTCACGTTCTTTCTGCGTGGTAAGCAGCTTCATTACCGGCGGCTGAATAAGCGGCACCAGTGACATATACGAGTAAGCTGCTACGGCTATCGCCCCCAAAAGATGAGGTGCCATCTGAATGGACAAATAGATAGCCGTCGGGCCGTCAGCACCACCGATGATGCCAATAGCACCAGCTTCCTGTACCGTAAAGCCTAACATCATAGCACCAACCAGCGCTACGAACACGCCAATCTGAGCAGCAGCACCCAAAAGCAAAGTAACCGGACGAGCCAACAGTGGACCAAAGTCCGTCATAGCGCCGATACCAAGGAAAATCAGCGGTGGGAAAATCTCATTGGCAATACCATAATGGATAGCCTGCATAAGTCCCGGCTCCGTAAAGAACCCCGTCCGAGGGAAATTGGCCAGAATACAGCCAAAAGCAATCGGCCCCAGCAGCAAAGGCTCAAATTCCTTGACAATGGCCATGTATAAGAGCACCAGACCAACGAGAATCATAATGCCGTTACCCATGGTAAAGGCAGAAAAACCACTGTCTGCCCAAACAGCCTGCAGGGAAACGACAAAAGCTTGCAATAATTCCATAATAATTCCTCCTTCCCTGCCTTAAAACCGGTTCTGCAGCACACTGCGGCCGGAATTTTTCCAGTTGTCACGCTCTAAGGGGCGTATAGCCCGAACACTGTCAGCACCATATCCCATGCTGGCTACAGCAGCTGCAATAACAGCTACCACTTCGGGAGAAAGACCTTGCTCAACAACAGGAGCGGCTGCTTCTACTGCCTCCGGCTCAGCAGCTGGTGCAGGTGCTTCTTCCTGCGGTGCTGCCTTGGGTTTTGTCGGGTCAATATAATGAATTAAATTGATAACTAAGCCCAACGCGATAAGCACCAAGAAAACCACCGTCATGTTGATTAACATAATAATCAACGGATTGGTTGTTACTGGATGTGACATAACCTCACCTCATTCATTTTTAGGCATCCCTTGCCTATTTTATATAGACTTATACCAAACTATTATAACTCATATTTTCAAAAATAAAAATACTTTATGTGAATATAGTTTATAAATATGGGCTATTACCTAACTATAATCTCAATTCGTTTATACGCTGTACGTAAAGTTTTTGGAATTCAGGATACTCCCCCAGCCCTTTAAGACTGGTGCGGACATTAAAGCCCTCTGCCTGCAAACGGCTCAGCCATGACTCCGGCTCACTACCGGCAATGTCCTCATTGACATGAGCACCGCCTGCCAGCAGCAACGGCGCCAACAAAATATTTTGGGCGCGCTTACGCCGCAGACGCGTCAGTACTGCGGTAAAATCCGGCGTGTCCGTAGGCTCAATAACGCCGATATGGACAGGCAGACCAGCTTCATCGGCCAGAAACTGCAGGTTTTCATAAGCCGGATTATGCTGATGCGGTGAACCATGGCCTACAAGTACCAGTTCTTCGCCGCTTTCCAAAACAAAAATCGCCTGCAAAACCGTCAGCATTTCCTGACAGTCTTCCTGACGCTGCATAAGGGGCCGGGAAATGATAAGCTCAGCAAACTTCGGCTGAAACTCCTCAACTACAGCCTGCACCTTTTTGGCATACTCTTCCCCGGCAGTCAGGTACCCCGGCTGAATAATGACCCGTGTAAAGCCTTCTTCATGCAAATTTTCCAATGCCTCCGGCAGGGAATCCACCTGAATGCCCTGTCCGGCCAGTTTCTTTTTTATAAACACCGAGGTATACGCCTGCCGCACTTCATAAGCGGGAAACGCTGCGGCAATCTGCGCTGCTGCCGCATCAATACAGGCAGTTCTGGCCTCAGCATTTACCACACCGAAACTTGCGAATAGGATTGCCTGCTTCATAAATCAGCCATGCTCTTTTTTGACCACATCAGCAATAGCGTTGCAGATGGTTTCCAGCTGTGCCTGGTCAGGGCCTTCAGCCATAACGCGGATCAGCGGCTCCGTACCGGAGGGACGCACTAAGATACGGCCATCACTGCCCAGTTCCGCCTCGCCCTTGGCGATAGCTTCGGCGATGGCCTTGTTATCTTCCCAGCCTTCCTTGGTCGCTACGCGGACGTTGACCAGCAGCTGCGGATAGGTAGTCATAAGCGCCGTCAATTCCGAAGCCTTACGGCCGCTGCGTTTCAGAGATGCCAACACCTGCAGGGCTGTAATCGGGCCGTCACCTGTGGTGCTGTAGTCCGTAAAGATGATATGGCCGGACTGCTCGCCGCCGATTTTATAACCGCTTTTAAGCATATTTTCGAGAACATAACGGTCACCGACCTGAGTAACTTCTACCCGGCCACCGGCTTCCTTGATGGCCTTATGGAAACCGATATTGGCCATAACCGTGGACACAACGGTATTATGGGGCAGCGTACCTTTCTTAATCATATCCTGAGCGCACATTACGAGAATGTGATCGCCATCAATAACCTGCCCTTTCTCATCCACACAGAGACAGCGGTCAGCATCACCATCATGAGCGATACCGAAGTCAGCATTATTCTCCACTACAGCCTTCTGCAGGGATTCCAAATGTGTAGAACCGCAGTTGTCGTTGATATTTACACCATTGGGCAGGGCATGAATGACTTTGACCTTTGCCCCCAGTTCACGCAGAACCTTGGGCATGACTTCGTAAGCAGCACCATTGGCACAGTCCAATACGACTTTCATGCCGTCAAAGCGTTCCTGACAGGTGCTGATAACGAATTCGATATACTGGTTGAGCAAATCAGTACGGTATTCAATATGGCCAATCTTGTCTCCCGTAGGACGAGCAAGATTATCATCATTTTCCAGCTGATGTACAATGGCTTCCAGCTCATCTTCCACAGCATCCGGCAGTTTATAGCCGTCGCCGCCGAAGAACTTAATGCCATTATCATGGAAAGGATTGTGGGAAGCGGAAATGACGATGCCGGCCTTGGCTTTGTGACGGCGTGCCAGATAAGCAATCGCCGGCGTAGGAATCACACCAGCCAGCATAGCCCGGCCGCCGGCAGAGCATATACCGGCTGTCAGGGCAGCCTCGAACATCTCACCGGACAGCCGGGTATCACGGCCAATGAGTATCAGCGGCTGCTCTTCCGTATCACGGCCGAAGTAAATCGTAGCCGCACGGCCCAGACGATAAGCCAGTTCCGGCGTTAAGCTCACATTAGCCTCACCACGAACACCATCAGTACCAAATAATCTTGCCATAATTATAATATCCTCCTAGATAAGCGGCTGTGCCGCTTTTTTCCTTTTTTGAGTCTCACGCTACCTATATTAGCACACTTGTGGTTAAAAATCCATGTTTCCCCACGGACAAAGCACCCAATTACACTGCTGTAATATGCAGCAGCACGAACATAATCAGGCCTATGCCGGCTCCGACTATGGAACCGTTCATACGAATCCAGAGCAAATCCGGCTCTACTTTATCATAGACCAGATGATTCAGCTGCTCATCGGTAAGCCGTAAAAGCACATCCCTGACGATAACCCCGATAAGCGCCTGCGCATGCAGAGCCGTTCTGGCTATCACGTCGTACAGGAAACCGCCTAAGGTGTTGCGCAGTTTTTCATCCTTCTCCAATAACTGCAGGGTTCGCTCGTATTCTTCCCCCACCAGTTCTTCCAGACGGCTGCGCAAAGCCGGCATGTGTTCGGCCAAGGGGTCTACCTCGCGGGCCTTATCTTCCAGAAAATGCTGCTGCAAATGGCCCAGCATCTGCCGGATAGCCGATTCCAAAGGCAAATCCTTCAGCAGGCTGTCCTTCAGCTCATGGGTCAGCTGATGGAATTGCGGGTCCTGATTCAGCACTACGGCCTTTTCATAAAAGAGCGCCAAAATATCCTGCTGCAGTTTGGAATCGCGCGTCCCCAGTTCCTGCAGCATGGCCAGCAGCTGCTGCTGAATGAGCTCCGCCGCCTCTTCATAATTTATGAGGTCAATAGCCTGAGCAAACCCTGCCATCAGTCTGGCAAAAGCATTTTCCCCGACTTTTTCCTCTTCGTACGCCTCCAGGAGCTGCTGAATCTGT
The DNA here is from genome assembly GCA_017940705.1 of Selenomonas sp. Next base: position 5,239 of record JAGAYB010000143.1, read on the forward strand.
TTTCTGGCCGTTTCTCCCTGAACCTGCTGATGCCAGTAGCCGGCTACACGCATGACAAAATCCTTGTCCTTGCCTGTCTGGCGCAGCCAGCCGCCCCACAAGGCAAAGAAATCCTCCGGCTCAATCCGCGCCAAGGACTCCCGAACCTTGGCCGCCAGAATTTCTGCCTGCTTTTCCGTATTCTGCTGTATAAGGAAATCCCTGACGTAATCCACGAGTTTAGCCGTCAGCTGGGCACTTGTTGCCGGTTTTTTCAGCCAGCTCATGACCATGGGCATGATATGCAGCTTTTCCAGATGATGAAAAATTTTACGTCTGGAAAAAAACTCCTGCTGCACCAAAAAGGTTGACGCCTTGATAAACGCATCCCGGCGCCGGGGCAGGATTGCCGTATGATACGGAAAGCCCAAAGGCTTTCTAAACAACGCCGTGACCGCAAACCAGTCGGCAATGCCGCCCACCAAAGCCGCCTCGCTGGCAAAGAGCAGTCCGTCAGCCGCCATGCTTTGCGGATAGCATAAATGCAGCGCCATAGCGCCTATGAACAAGATAAACACCACCAGCAGGGTTTTATCCGCCTTGTTAAAACCATTACTCATAAGCCCCACATCCTTTCGGCTGCGGCCATAAGCAGGTACAGCCCCATCCCCACCAGTGAACCCACAAGGGAGCCGTTTATGCGAATCATCTGCAGGTCGTCCTGAACCTTGCCTTCCACAAAAGCCACCAGTTCATCATCGGAAAACTCATTCAGGCGTTCCCTGATAATGCCCGTAATCAGCACATGATGCTTATTTAATTCCTCACGCAGGATTTTTTTGATAGCTTTGTCAAACTGCTCCTGCTGAGAGCGCGAGCTGATAAATTCGTCTATGCGGCTGTTGGTATATGCCTCGAGCTGTGGCAGCCAGAAGGGTTCTTCCCCCTGAATGTTGTGTTCCAGCCAACGTGACAGCACCCCGGCTAAATCCAGCTTATCCAGCAGCTGCTCCTTGCGGTCCATCAGCAGGTCGCGCAGGCGTTCGTCCTGACTCAGATTTAACAGCATCGCCGCCAGCCCGGCCTGTAATTCACTGCTTTCCGCCACACCAGCCTGCAGACCGGCCAGCCGTGCCTTGATACGCTCTGTCAGCAATGACAAAATCCGTTCATCCGTCAGTCCCATGGAGGCAAGTACAAAGGCTCTGCCAGCAGAATCCTTTTCATAGCTCTCCCTTAAGATGCGAATGTGTTCCAGCAGCGCCGCCTTTAACGCCGGAGATTCGATAACCTGTTCACCGATGGACACCAGACTGCCAAGCAGCCTGTCCGTATGGCGTTTCTGCGCCAGCAGCCGCATGATTTCCGGCAGAATATCCTCTACGGCTAAAGACTGCAGCCCTTCTTTTATAGCCGGTGCCAATTCCCCGGCAATGCGCTTTGTGTCCATGTCATTGACTGACTTCAGCATGACAGCCTTCACCACTTCATGAACGCGCTTACGGCCGCCACGGTGCAAAAAATAATCCGCCAGCAGCTGTGCAGAATTCTGCCCTTCAATGACGCCCATGATGTTTTCCGTACTCAGCAGGTCATCGCTGGCAAATGTCACCAAGGCATCCATAATGCGTCCGCGGTTGCGCCGCAATATATCCGTGCGGTAGGAAATGCCCAAGGGGCGATGAAAAATGGCGGTCACGGCAAACCAATCTGCCAGACCGCCAATCGTTGCCGCCAAAAAACCATGGTGAAGCATGCCGCCCCAAAAACCGGAGGCCAGCCCCATGGTTCCGAGAAATCCTGCCGCACTTACCCCTAAGGCCAAATTGGCTTTGTTTTTCTTCTGCAAGAATTACACCTCAGATTCTCGTCACAATCTCCTGTAAATAGGACTTAAAGTCAGCCCCCAAATCCTCACGGCGCAGGGCAAATTCCACCGTGGCCTTTAAAAAGCCCAGCTTATCCCCCACATCATAGCGCTTGCCGACAAAGTCATAAGCATATACAGCATCCTGACGCGCTAGCATTTTAAGGGCATCGGTAAGCTGAATTTCGCCCCCTTTGCCGGGTTTTGTCCGGGCCAGAATATCAAATATCTGCGGCTTAATAATATAACGCCCCAGTACAGCCATACGGCTCGGCGCCTCTTCCCTGGCCGGCTTTTCCACCATGTCAGATACTCTCATCAGCCGGCTGTTATCCGTTTCCGTCCCGGCAACAATACCATAAGCGGAAACCTTTTCTTCGGGAACATTCTGGCAGCCCAGCACAGAGCCACCAGTGGCCTCGTAAATGTCAATAAGCTGTGCCAGCGCCGGTTTTTCCGGGTTGTATACCACATCATCACCCAGCAGTACCGCAAAAGGCTCATCCCCCATAAAAGCCCGGGCGCACAGGATAGCATCGCCAAGGCCGCGCATATAGCGCTGACGGATGTAATGTATATTGATATCCGCCGTTTCCTGCACCAATTTTAAAAGCTCGGTCTTGCCTTTGGCCTGCAAATCCATCTCCAGAGCCGGAGCACTGTCAAAATGATCCTCAATAGCGCGCTTGCCGTGGCCGCTGATAATCAAAATATCTTCAATGCCGCTGGCCTTGGCCTCCTCAACGATGTACTGAATCGTCGGTTTATCCACAATCGGCAGCATTTCCTTTGGCGTGGCCTTGGTCGCCGGTAAAAAACGCGTGCCATAGCCGGCTGCCGGAATAACTGCCTTTTTTATCTTTTGCATCGCAACAATCCCCCAACTGCTTATATTTATCGTCCTTACCTATTATACATATTTCCCTGTCCTTATGCCACCCCTTTAACTCCATAAAAAAACAAGCGCGATTGAAAACCGTGCTTGTTTTTCTTTTATCCTATCCGATGTAGGTCACTTCATTACCCTTGATGGAAGTTATATTTCTATTGGGCAGGCCGTCAGGCATATCAGGATAGCCTAAGCTCATCGAGCCGTACACCCGTTCGCCTTCTTTTAAGCCCAGCTCCTGCAGGTAAGCCAGCAGGACAG
>JAGAYB010000144.1 GCA_017940705.1 Selenomonas sp.
TCAACGTGCAGTCCGGCATCGGCGGCAAAGGCAGTGGCGGAAAGCCCGTAGGTTCCCAATGCCATCAGCCCAGCCAGTACCAGGCGGCGCAATTTTCGCGTATTCTGCATGACATTGCCCCCTCTTATTCTGCAAACGGCGTGTACTTGATGGATTTATATTCAGCCGTCAGCGGCAGGTCGAGGTCATCAAACGGCGCCAGCCATTCATCCACACCTTTGCCCGGCCAGGCATTCATCATAATTTTCTGCTTGGTCACGGGGAAATCTTCATTTTCGCGGCGGAAAACTTCCTTGCCGTCCACGAACCAGATAATGGAATTCTTGCGCCATTCAAAAGCATAGGTATGGAAATCCTCGGAAGCGTCAAAGCCCAAATCTATCATCTTTTCATGACCGCCCTTACCGTTGCGGAAGTAGTTGAGCTGGACTTTCGTGGTATCCTTGCCCAGAACTTCAAAGTCAATTTCATCCCACGGGTCACCCTCGGACGGGCCGGTATAGGTGAAGAAGGAGGATACAACGCCGTCATTTTTGATGGCCTTCATCACGACCTCATAGCGGCCATAGCCATAGGTGGCCTTGCTGCGATACTCACCGCCGGAATACGGCACTTTGTCAGCTGCCGGATTGGGAGATTCGTCAATAATCAGCTTCAGCACGCCGTTCTCAAAGGGCACATTTTCCTTGTGCCAGAAGCAGTTAAACGGCATACCGTTAGTCCAGCCGTTGGAGGGTTCAAAGAGGTTATTTGCCCCTTTGGTCAGATCTACCTCAAAGGCATCACTGGCCTGTACCTGCGTGGCAGGCGCTGCCTGCGCCACAGCAGGGAAAAAATCAACCGGCATAGCAGTCGGAGCCGCCAGTGCCATCAAAACAGCAGCCGTAATTGCTTTTTTGCGAATATCCATTATATTTTCCTCCTCAGTCCATACGCAAATCTTCGCCATTGCTGGCAATAACTTTCTTATACCAGTAGTAGGATTTTTTGGGAATACGCTCCAAAGTCCCTTCGCCTTTGTTGTTCTTGTCCACATAGACAAAACCGTAGCGCTTTTCCATTTCCCCGGTGCTGGCAGAAACAATATCTATCGGCCCCCAGGGGCAATAGCCCATCAGTGCCACGCCGTCTTCATCAACAGCTTTCTTCATCTCAGCTATATGATTATGGAAATACTGAATCCGTTCATCATCATGCACCATACCGTCCTCTGCCGGTTCTTCATGAAGCCCGATGCCGTTTTCCACTATCATCATGGGCAGTTCATAGCGCTCGGAAAGGACATTTAACATATAGCGCAGCCCTACCGGGTCAATCTGCCAGCCCCAGTCGGAGGCCTTGATATACTGATTGGGTACTTCCTTGCCAAAATGCGGTGCATCTTCGGCGTCATCGTAGGCGCTGGCAAAGCTCATATAGTAGGAAAGTGCCAGATAGTCGGCCTTGCCCTTTTCCAGCGCTTCAAGGTCGCCTGCTTCAATTTTTATATCATATCCCTTGTTTTCCCATTCTTTCAGGATATAGGCAGGATAATGTCCACGGCACTGTACATCGCTGAAATAGAATGTTCTGTCCATTTCCTTCAGGGCAGCCATCTGATCCAAGGGCTGGCAGGTAGCCGGATAGACCGGCGACATAGCCATCATACAGCCAATCTGGAAATCCGGGTTAATCTTATGCCCCTCAATGGTGGCCAGGGCAGCAGCTACAAATTCATGGTGAGCCACCTGATACATCACGGCATAGCGGTCTTCACCCTCCTTGTAAATGACGCCGGAGTTGGTGAAGGGAGCAAAGGCCGCATCCACATCACGCTGATTGTTGATTTCGTTGAAGGTCATCCAGTACTTGACCTTGTCCTTGTAGCGCTTAAAGCAGACGACAGCAAAGCGGACAAACATATCCACCAGTTTGCGATTGCGCCAGCCGCCATACTCCTTGACCAGATGATAGGGCATTTCAAAGTGGGACAGTGTCACCACCGGCTCAATGCCGTATTTCAGAAGTTCGTCAAAGAGGTCATCATAGAACTGCAGCCCTTCCTCATTGGGCTCTAATTCATCGCCCTTGGGGAAAATTCGCGTCCAGGCAATGCTGGTGCGGAAACAGCGGAAACCGAGCTTCGCGAGCAGCGCAATATCTTCCTTGTAACGATGGTAAAAATCCGTGGCCTCGTGATTGGGATATATATACCCCGGCTGGACACCGTCCGTAATCTCACGGGGTTTGCCCGGGCCGCCCACGGTCATTACGTCCGCGACACTTACCCCCTTGCCGCCTTCCTGCCAGCCACCTTCCATCTGATGGGCGGCAAAGGCTCCGCCCCACAAAAACCCTTTTGGTAATGCCATAATACTTCTCTCACTTTCATTTATTCAACGCATCCAAACGCTGATAAACATCAATAAACTCCTGCGCGATAATCTTGAAAGCCTCCGCGCTCATCAGCTGATCCTCCGCGTGCAGGATAAGCAAGGAAACCGTGGTTTCCCCATTGGCTTCCCTTTGCAAAAGCCCGGCATGGGCATCATGACCGGCAGCAAAACTTTCGTCGCCTTCCTTAATGCGCTCCTGTGCTTCTGCATAATGGCCTTTCTTAGCCTCCTGAACAGCCTCGATATAACAGCTGCGGGCCGTCCCTACCGAAGAGATAATCTCAAAAGCTGTAAGTTCCAAACCTTGCATTAGAATAAATCCTCCTATGTTTTAGTTAAAAAAAGTATTCAAGCTGTGTACGGAGCATTTTGCGCTTGTAGGGATGATTTTCACCATCTCCCGGGAAAGGCTCCATCTGAGCATCGGAGATATTGTAGTCAACACCCCAGCTAATATTCTTCCACGGTATATACTTGAAGCCAACAGTCCAGCCCTTCGAGTTGCGGAGCATTGCACCATCGTTGTCATCATTCCAGATTGTACCGCTGCGCTGGATGTAATGGTAGCGGAGATAAGCCCCGAAGGAACCAACTACCTGCGGATTTGTCCACTTGTAGTCCAGCTTTGCGACAACAGACTGATTATTGTCTCCCGTATCCCCCGGCGTATCGCCCTGAGAGTGATTGGTTCTTACGTAGTCGGCAGACAAACGGAGATTTCTAGCAACATTGGTGCCAAAGCCCAAGATGAATGCCTGACTGCCTATCCAGTTTCCATTGGCAACTTGTGCTGCACCAGTACCATCCCAGCTTGAATACGGTACGGTTACAGTCGCATCTCTATCCTTAGTCAGCTTGGCATAGGCCACAAAGATATCAAAGTTATGCCCTACCGGCCCCTTAATCATTGGCCCGTAAATACTGAAATCCGCTTCTGGATATTCATCCATGGCATATAAGAATGCTCCGGCACGCAGACCATTTGGGGTTATGGGATATGTCACATCAATACCATTGGTATCACAGCCCAGCAGGGTGAAGTTCATGCCCAGCGGTGTCCAGCGGCGGCCGGCGGTAATTTCCAGCCCATTTTTTAAGTGGCTGGTCAGCCATACGCGCTTAATTGTACCATCTTCATGTACCATTTTATTATCATGGGAATGTCGTCTGTAATGCTGCTTGCTTTCAATCTCGAAATGACCTGCCCACTCGGGATTGATTTTTAAGTCCCCCCTGAGGTTCAACATATAACGGTTATTGGTATTTTCGTCCTGATACGGTTCACCATCGTTGCGGTTATCCATCTGCCACTGGGCACGGACAAAACCGCTGAGTTTAACCCGTTCCTGCTCTTTTTTCAGGTCACTAATAGCCTCTTTATTGCTCTCCACGCCTGTAGCCTTTTTCCTGAGTTTGGCATTTTCCTTTTTCAGGGCATTTAATTGTTTGGTGAGCTGCTGCTGCTGTTGTTCAATGGCTGCAATGCGCGCTTCCAAATCCTGTCCTGCTTCCGGGGCGGCCATCGCCGTACCGGAGAGACTCATGGCGATACCAAGCATTGTTGCCGCAGTTATCTTTTTCTTGTTCATGAA
>JAGAYB010000145.1 GCA_017940705.1 Selenomonas sp.
CTCTCCGGCAATTTCCAAATAGGGAAAATCCGGCGCAATAAGACCTTTGGAAGGTGACGCCTTCTTGCATTCGCAGATAAAGGACAGCCCCTCTTTCCCCAAAGCCTTTTCAAAGGCAAAATCGCCGCGCGGCAGTTCCTTGGCCTCTGCCGCCAGCTCTGACAGGGATTTTCGCGCCTTGGCTTCTGCCACCCTTTCCCGTGCCCCCCCGGCAAGTCTATCAAGTACATTCATGCTTCTGCCTCCGCCTGATTGCTGACAGCGATAAATTTCGTCAAAGTTTCCATGGCCCTGCCGGAGTCGATAAGCTCTGCCGCCAGCTCGATGCCTGCCGCCAGTGTATCAGCTTTGCCGTTGATATAAAGGGCTGCCCCGGCATTAAGGAGTACGGCATTGCGCTTATGACCCTTTTCCCCTTGCAGAATGCTCCGGGTAATCGCCGCATTTTCCGCCGGCGTCCCGCCCAGCAAATCTTCCTTCGTACAGCGCTCCATGCCAAAGTCCTCGGGCTTAATGGTATAGGCCTTTACCCAGCTATCCCTGATTTCGCAGATGGCGGTGGGCGCTGACAGGGAAATTTCGTCCAGTTTGTCCTTGCCGTAAACAACCATGCCGCGCTTCACACCCAGACTGCTGAGCACATGCGCCAAAGGCGCTACCAGATATTCATCGTAAACGCCCAGCAGCTGACGGGTGGGACTGCCGGGATTCGTCAGCGGCCCCAGAATGTTAAATACCGTCCTTACGCCCAGTTCCTTGCGGATAGCCCCTACATACTTCATGGAAGTATGATATTTCTGCGCAAAGAAGAAGCACATGCCCACTTCCTGCAAAAGTTTCTTGCACATAGCCGGGCTCTGCTCAATATTTACCCCGAGAGCCTCAAGGCAGTCAGCCGTACCGCATTTTGACGAGGCCGCCCTGTTGCCATGCTTGGCCACCTTTACGCCTCCGGCGGCGGCAACCAGACTTGACGTGGTGGAAATGTTAAAACTTTGGGAATGGTCGCCGCCCGTGCCCACGATATCACAGATGTCCATGCCCGTGTCAACCTTAATGGCATGGTCGCGCATGGCTGCGGCACAGCCGGCGATTTCCTCCGTGGTTTCCGCCCGGGCGCTTTTGGTGGACAGTGCCGCCAAAAAAGCCGCATTTTGTGTCGGGCTGGTCTTGCCGCTCATGATTTCATTCATTACGGCATAGGCCTCGTCATAGGACAAATCCTCTTTATCGACAATTTTTACAATAGCTTCTTCAATCATGTCTGTACAGCTCCCTTCGACTGTCAAAGTGTTAAAAAGTTTTTCAAAATGGTGCGTCCCTGTGGTGTCATAATGGACTCAGGATGGAACTGCACCCCATATACAGGATAGTCTCTGTGCCATACCGCCATGACCTCCCCGTCTGCGGTACGCGCTGCCATCTGCAGCTCCTCCGGCAGGGTTGCCGTGTCTGCTGCCAGCGAATGGTATCTGGCCACCAGCATATTGTCCGGGCAATCCTTAAACAAGGGGCAAGCCCCGTTAAAGCTCAGCGCCGACTGCTTGCCGTGCATCAGTTCCCGGGCATACGTTATAGCCGCCCCATAGGCCGCGCAAATGGCCTGATGTCCCAGACATACCCCTAAAATGGGAATTTCCCGTCCTAGTTCCCGGACAATCTCAATGATATTTCCTGCCTGCTCTGGCCGTCCCGGCCCCGGCGACAAAATTATATGACTGGGGGCCAGCTGCCGAATTTCCTCTACCGTCATTTCGTCATTGCGAATAACCCGGATATCCGGCTCAAGCTCCCCCACCAGCTGGTAGAGATTGTAGGAAAAACTATCGTAATTATCTACTAACAGAATCATAGGTCAATCTCCTCCGCCTGATTCAGCGCCTGCACAACGGCCTTGGCCTTGTTAATGCACTCCATGTATTCCTTTTTGGGGTCAGAATCTGCCACAATACCGGCGCCGCTGCGGATAAATACCTGCCCGTTTTTCTTATAGGCCAGACGGATGGCAATGCAGGTATCCATATTGCCGGCAAAATCTATATAACCGATGGCGCCGCCGTAAATGCCACGTTTATTGCCTCTGCCCTGAAGACCGGGCGGATTTTCCAGCTCCCCGATAAGCTGACAGGCTCTGATTTTCGGCGCGCCGGATAAGGTGCCGGCCGGCAAAACCGCGCTAATGGCATCCAGTGCATCACAGTCACGGCGAATTTTGCCCCGTACCGTAGAGCCAATGTGCATGACATGGGAAAATCTTTCAATGCAGCGAAGTTTTTCCACTTCCACAGAGCCAAACTCACTGATTTTGCCCAAATCATTGCGCCCCAAGTCAACCAGCATATTATGTTCAGCCAGCTCCTTCTCATCTGCCAGCAGCTCAGCTTCCAGCGCCTTGTCCTCTGTCTCGTTTTTCCCCCGTGGTCTGGTGCCTGCCAAGGGAAAGGTATGCAGCACGCCATCTTCCAGCTTCACCAATGTTTCCGGCGAAGCCCCGGCCACTTCCACATCCAGCCCGGAAAAGTAAAACATATAGGGCGAAGGATTTATAGTTCGCAAAACACGATAGGTATTCAGCAAACTGCCGCTGTAGGGAGCAGAAAAACGGTTGGACAGGACTATCTGAAAGATATCCCCCTCCCGGATATGCCCTTTGGCTTTTTCCACCATTTGGCAAAACTCCTGCTCTTTAAACAAGGGCTGTACCTCCCCCTCCAAGTGTCCTGCAGGTTCGTTTTTCTTTTGCCCGTGGCGCAATAAACCGGCGAGCCGTGCCAGTTCCCTGACCGCCTTTTCATATTCTGCGGCGATATTTTGCAGCTGCATATTGACAATCAGGATGATTTTCTGCCGTACATTGTCAAAGGCAATGACCTTGTCAAAAAGCATCAAATCCATATCGCGAAAATCATGCGGGTCAGCATAAGTTACAGCGCGCCGTGCCTTGGGCTCGCTATAGCCCACAAAATCATAGGCAAAATACCCCATAAGTCCGCCAGTAAAGGGCGGCAGCTCCGGCAGCCGGGGACTGCGGTATCGTTCCAGCAGCCGGCGTATCTCCCCGGCAGGGTCAGCCGTTTCCCTGACAGCATCCCCATCGCTGTACCTGCCGTTATTGCAGGTGATTTCACAGCGCGGCTCAAAGCCTAAAAAGGTGAACCGCCCCCATTTATCGCTGGCCTGCGCCGATTCCAGCAAAAAACAATGCTCTGACACATTTTGCAGAATACGCAGCGCCTCCAGTGGGGTGATAAAATCAGCCATTATCTCTGTACTCAGCGGCAGAATATCATAATCTCCCTCAGAGGCAATTTTCTTTACCTCAGCCAGCGTTGGAAAAACCTTCATAAATAACCTCCTTTTGCGCTTTTCTGTCAAAGGAAGCCAAATAAAAACGTCCCTGACAGAACATTACATTCTATCAAGGACGAATATGTGTCAAAACACAATCCGCGGTGCCACCTTGGATTCACGGCCGCTAAGCCATGCACTTTAAAGGATACAATCATACCCCCGGAAACTGACGCGTTCCTCACGTTGCAGAATACTCTGGCCTGACAAGTCAAAACCATTTGACTGCACCCTCAGCGGTCCATTTGACAATCTGTATCTTGCCTGACTCACAGCAACGCAGGCTCTCTGGGAAGGCATAACTGTCTTTATCTCCGCCTCATCGGTTTACAATATTAACTTGGAAATTGATGTAAGCTTATCATTTATTGCCACTTATGTCAAGAAAAAATTGCTGTTATTGTAAAATTTATCCATTTAATATTTTCAAATGTGCTTTTTAGGTAAACAATTAACGTGATTCACCTTGCTTTTCCCCACAAATAGCGTTAAAATAGTACCAGCAAAAACATCTGTAACAACGTAAATTTACAGTTTTTAGGAGGTACTCCATGGAAGCAAATCGCGTGTATAATTTTAATCCCGGTCCTGCCACCCTGCCCCTGTCGGTATTAAAAGAGGCACAGGCAGAGTTTTTAAACTTCGGTGACAGCGGTATGTCCATTTTGGAAATCAGCCATCGCGCTAAGCCCTATGCAGCAGTTCACGCGCAGGCAAAAGCCGATATCAAGGAGCTGATGGGTCTCGGTGACGACTACGAGGTTCTCTTCTGTCAGGGCGGTGCCAGTCAGCAGTTCGCCATGATTCCCCTGAACTTCGCCAC
>JAGAYB010000146.1 GCA_017940705.1 Selenomonas sp.
GTGCTGGACAAGACAGGTACACTTACCGTCGGTATTCCCCAGATTGCCTTTATCAAAACCACCAAAGGGGTGGAGGAAAAGGAAATGATTCTGCTGGCTTCTTCGGCAGAACAGCATTCCGTTCATCCGCTGGCGGTGGCTATTCAGAAATATGTGCAGGGCAAGGAATGGACTTCGCCCCAGCATAAATCCTCCAAAACCGTTGTGGCCCGTGGTATGCAGGCGGAAGTTCCTGACTTTGAAGGCTATAAGGGCGGTCTTGTCCGGGTCGGCAGCTTGAAATTCCTGAAGGAAAACGGCATTGAGGATAAGGAAGGTCTGGCGGAAGGGCAGACTTTTAAAAATCTTCTCTATGTGGCCCGTGACAAGCAGTTGCTGGGGATAATCGGCATTGAGGATCCTGTGCGTCCGAAGATGAAAAAGACACTGAACCAAATGCGCCGCTACGGTGTGGATGAAATAGTCATGCTGACCGGCGACAGTAAGGAAGTGGCTGCCGAGGTGGCCCATAGCATGGATATTGATTCCTACTATGCCGAGATTCTGCCGGAGGACAAGTCGCATTATGTGAATAAGCTGAAACAGCGCGGTACGGTGATGATGGTCGGTGACGGCATAAATGACGCACCGGCGCTGGCCTTCTCGGATGTGGGCGTATCTTTGGGGGGACGGCAGACGGATATTGCTGCTGAATCCTCAGCTGTAACCATTCATTCGGAAGACCCCTCCCGGCTGATGGAGGCTTTGGAACTGGGCCGCCGTACTATGGATTTGGTACATCAGAATTTCATGGCTACGATTTTGGTCAACTCCTCGGCTATGCTGCTGGGCGCTCTGGGCAAGATAAATCCCTTGTGGGCAGCGGTTATTCATAATACAGCTACATTGGCTGTAGTGCTGAACAGCTGCCGCATACTGACACCGAATAAACGGGGCTATGCCCGCCGTTTGCGTTAAAAATTTCCTGCGCTGAAAGCAGGGAAAACCTGTAGGTGTTTCTTGACAACATATAAAATAACAAATGGCTATGACAGCTGCAAACTGTCATAGCCATTTGTTATTTTATTAAGTTTTCCACCTGCTCCTTGGGGACAAGCCCGATGGACTCGTTGGTTTTGGTGCCGTTCTTGAAAACGAGCAGGGTGGGTATGCTCATGATGCCGAACTGGGCAGCCAGTTCCTGCTGCTGGTCAACATTGACCTTGCCGACCTTTATCTGGGGATTTTCCGCAGCCACTTCGTCAATGACCGGACCCAGCATGCGGCACGGGCCGCACCATTCTGCCCAAAAGTCAATGAGTACCGTACCGGAAAAATCCAAGACCTCGGCTTTAAAATTATCATTGGTGAGAACAGTTGTTGCCATAATGATGTGTTCCTCCTTTGGGTTGGTTGTGTTTTATTTGGTTACATTATAGCAAGTGATGATGTAAATATATGTGACCGACTCACAGTAGGGAAAGGAAGACACAAAAAAGCCAGCAGGCTAAGCTGCTGGCTTGAACTCTCAATGGTCGGGATGACAGGATTCGAACCTGCGGCCTCTTCGTCCCGAACGAAGCGCGCTACCAAACTGTGCCACATCCCGTAGTCACAAGAAATATTATACGGATTAACGGGATGCTTGTCAACACTTTTTTATTTTTTATGGTTTTTCAAGAAATTTTCGATGCGGTTAAGGGCCTCGGAAATCTTGTCAATGGAGGTTGCGTAGGAGCAGCGGATATGGCCTTCGCCGCATTTGCCAAAGGCGCTACCGGGTACGAGAGCAACGTGTTCGGCATTCAGCAGCTTCTCGGCAAATTCATCGGAGGTATAGCCGGTGGATTTGATGGAGGGGAAGATGTAGAAAGCTCCCTTAGGTTCAAAACACTCCAGACCCATCTTGATAAAGCCGTCATAGATAAGCCGGCGGCGTCTGTCGTATTCAGCTACCATTTTTTTCATGTATTTCTCGCCATGGCGCAGAGCCTCTACGGCAGCAATCTGAGCCGTGATAGGCGCACAGAGCATGGTGTACTGATGGATTTTGGTCATGGCGGCAATGACTGCCGGATTGCCCAGAGCGTAGCCGATACGCCAGCCCGTCATGGCATAGGCCTTGGAAAAACCGTTTAACTGAATGGTGCGGTCCTTCATGCGGGGCAGGGAGGCAAAGCAAACATGCTCTTCGTCACCGTAAGTCAAATCACCGTATATTTCATCGGAGATAACGATGAGGTCATGCTTTTCGGCAAAGTCGGCAACAGCCAGCAAATCCTTTCTGGTCATGATGGCGCCTGTCGGGTTGTTGGGGTAGCCGATAAGGAGCGCCTTGGTTTTGGGGGTGACGTGTTCTTCAAGTTCCTCAGGCGTAATGCGGAATTCGTTTTCAATCTTTGCCGGAACAGCGACGGGGACACCGCCTGCCAAAATGGTGCAGGCCTGATAAGATACATAGCAGGGCTCGGGGATGAGCACTTCATCACCGGGAGCCAGAATGGCGCGCATGGCAATATCCAGAGCCTCGCTGACACCGACAGTGACCAGTACATCGGTATTGGCATTATAATCCACATCGTAACGGCGCTTGAAGAGGTTTACAATCTCCTGACGCAGTTCGGGCATGCCCCGGTTGGCAGTGTAGGAGGTGTAGCCCTGCTCCAGCCCGTAGACGCAGCTTTCGCGGATAGACCAGGGGGTGACGAAGTCCGGCTCGCCTACGCCGAGGGAGATGACATCTTCCATCTGGGCGGCAATGTCA
>JAGAYB010000147.1 GCA_017940705.1 Selenomonas sp.
ATCTGTGCCGGCTGCAAGCCGCACATGGTCAGCAATTCTTCCTGAGTTCCCTGCTCTATGAATTTATCGGGCAGTCCCAGCCGCAGGAGGTCAGCTTTCTGGCCGTTGTCTGCCAGGTATTCTGCCACCGCACCGCCAAAGCCCCCCAACAGGGAATTTTCTTCCAGCGTAACCAGCAGGCGTGCTGAGCTATGACGTTTAAGCATCTCTTCATCCAGCGGCTTTACAAAGCGCATATTGATAACCGCCGCGGCCAGGCCGTCCTGTGCCAGAATATCTGCCGTCTGCTGAGCTTTATACACCAGTGGGCCTACAGCAAAAATAGCCACATCACTGCCCTCGCGCAAGCACTCGGCTTTACCGATTTCCAGCTTTTGGAACCCCTCGCGCAATTCAGCCCCCATACCACAGCCACGGGGATAGCGGACAGCTGTCGGCGTATCCATCTGCACCGCCGTGTAGAGCATATCACGCAATTCACTTTCATCTTTAGGGACAAAAATCGTCATATTCGGCATGTGCCGCAGATATGACAAGTCAAACGCCCCATGATGGGTAGCTCCGTCTGCACCTACCAGCCCGGCCCTGTCAAGGCATAAGGTCACCGGCAGATTTTGCAGGCAGACATCATGCAGCAGCTGGTCATAACCGCGCTGGGCAAAGGTCGAATAAATCGCCACCACGGGATGCTTACCGTCAGCAGCCAGACCGGCTGCCATCGTTACCGCATGCTCCTCGGCAATGCCCACATCAAAAAATCTCTGGGGGAAACGCTCACCAAAGGCCTTTAAGCCTGTACCGCTGGGCATAGCTGCCGTAATGGCCACAATGTCTTTATTGTGCTCAGCAATGTCCATCAAAGCCTGACTGAACACAGCGGTATAGCTGGGCGGACAGTCTTTCACCGGGGATTTTCCCGTTGACTTGTCAAATCTGCCAATACCGTGAAATCTATCCGGCTCAGTTTCCGCCGGCAGATAGCCCTTGCCCTTGGTGGTATGCACATGAATCAGTATCGGGCCGTCCATTTCCCGGGCGCGCTCAAAAAGCTCCTGCAGCAGGCTGATGTTATGTCCATCCACCGGGCCAATATAATGAAAACCAAGCTCCTCAAAAAGGCCGCCGGGCACCAATGCTGCCCTGACGCTGTCCTTTACCACTCTGGCCGTTTTCAAAGCCTTATCCCCGATATGGGGAATGCTCATGATGAGGCTGCCCACATCTTTTTTGGCTCTGTTATACTGCGGGGCAATGCGGATTCTGGACAGATAGTCGCTAAGCCCCCCTACGTTTTTATCAATGGACATCTCATTGTCATTTAAAATGACAATGAGTTTTTTCCCCAGGTCTCCGGCCTGATTAAGGGCTTCAAAGGCCTCACCGCCGGTCAGGGCACCATCACCGATAACCGCGATAACTTCATTTTTGCGGCCGCTTAAATCCCGGGAAATCGCCATGCCCAGAGCTGCGGAAATTGACGTGCTGGCATGACCGACCCCGAAAGCGTCATAAGGCGATTCGCTGCGATTGGGAAAGCCAGTTATGCCGCCTTTTTGCCGCAGGGTATGAAAGCTGTCCCGGCGGCCTGTAATAATCTTATGGGAATATGCCTGATGCCCCACGTCCCAGATAAGTTTATCCTGAGGGAAATTAAATACGCTGTACAAGGCCAGCGTCAGCTCTACGGTCCCCAAACTTGGGGCAAGATGACCGCCGTTTTCCGCCACGGTATCCACGATTAACTGACGCAGTTCACGGGCCAGTTCCTCCAGTTCGCTGACACTGAGGCGTTTTACAGCCTGCGGGTCATTTATTTTCTCCAACAATGACATCTATGCCACATCCCATCATTTATTGCGTTTCACCAAATAAGCCACCAATTCCCGCAGGAAATCGGCCTCAGCGCCAAAGTCTGCCAAAGCGCCGACAGCGCTGTCCACCGCTTCCTGCGCCAGCTTCTGCGCCTCTTCCAGCGAGGTAAGGGTCACATAGGTTGACTTATGATTCTTTTCATCGCTGCCCACCGGTTTGCCAATGACCTTCTCATCGCCGATAACATCCAAAATATCATCGGTAATCTGGAAGGCCAGACCGAAATTATCAGCATAGGTGGTCAGGGCAGCCAGTGCCTTATCATCGGCGCCGCCTAAAATAGCGCCGCTGCGCAGGGCAGCCCGGAAGAGTGCCCCCGTCTTGCCGAGATGAATTTTTTTCATGGTTTCCATGGTAATCTGCTTATCCTCAGACTCCATATCAAGAGCCTGACCGCCCACCATGCCTTCCGGGCCGGCAGCGGCACTTATTTCCCGTACTACCTGCACGAGCTTATCAGCGCTGACGCCCTGCTGGCGGAGCATAACCTCAAAAGCCAGCGTCAGGAGTGCATCTCCTGCCAAGGTAGCCATCCCGGCACCATAGACCTTATGGTTGGTCAGCTTGCCGCGGCGGTAATCATCGTCGTCCATCGCCGGCAGGTCATCGTGAATCAGGGAGTAAGTATGTATCATTTCCAGTGCACAGGCCGTGGTGAGGTATTCCTCACCCTTTGCTCCCACGGCATCAGCGGCCGCCATTAAGAGCACAGGACGCAGGCGTTTGCCGCCGGCCATGAGGCTGTATTTCATGGACTCACACAAGGTCTTATCCAGCGGGTCTGCTTCATTCAGCTGCTGTACCAGGGCTTTTTCCACCAGAGCACTTCTCTCTTGCCAGATTTTCTTTAATTCCATTCTTATTCTCCCTTTATATCAAGCGCCGTTTCCGTTACCGTACCGTTTTCTTCACTGACTGCTATATCCAAGGCTGCTTCAGCTTTAGCCAGCTCTTTGAGGCAGGCTTCCCCCAGCTTTATGCCTTCCGTATAATTTTCCATCAGTTCCTTGAGGCTGCTGTCACCGTTTTCCATATCCTTCACGATGGTTTCCAGCTTTTCCAGCGATTCCTCAAAGGACATTTCCTTTTTTCTCGGCATTTAACTGTCACCCTTCCCCACTGTTTTCTCCAGCGTCCGCACCTTTAAGCTGCCATCAGCCAGAGTAAGTATCAATTCCTCTTCCGGTGCTACATCATGCACGCTGCTTACTATTTTATCACCCTTTGCCACCAAGGCAAAGCCTCTGGTTAAAACTGCTGTCGGATTGATGGCAGCCAGGCGGTTCAGCAATAGTTCCAAACGATGCTTTTTGCCTTGCAGCCCCTGACGTACCTGTCCCAGCATGCTTTCCAGCAGATAATCCAGCCGCTGCCGCCGTTCAGCCAGCAGAAACTGGGGATTGCGCAGGCACCTGCTGCCCAGCAGCGTCTCCAGCTTCCAGCGGCGGTCAGCGATTTCCTTTTGCATTTGACGTGTCAGCTGACCTGTCAAAGCCTGTACCTGCCGTCTGACTTCTGACCTGTCAGGCACCGCCAGCTCCGCTGCCTGAGAGGGCGTTGCCGCCCGTACATCCGCCGCAAAATCCGCCAGCGTAAAATCCGTCTCGTGCCCCACGGCAGAAATCACCGGCACCTTGGACGCCGCGATGGCTCGCACCACGACCTCCTCGTTGAAGGCCCACAAATCTTCCATCGAACCGCCGCCGCGTCCGGCAATAACCACATCCACAGGATATTTACGGGAGAAAAAATCTATTCCGCGGGCAATCTGTCCGGCAGCCTCTTCCCCCTGTACCTGCACAGGATATAACACCAGCTGTACTGACGGCCAGCGCCGCTTGGACACCCGGTATATATCCCTAAGCACCGCTCCGGCAGAGCTGGTGACTACGCCAATCCTTTTTGGGAATGCAGGCAGCGGACGTTTTCTGTCCTGAGCAAACAGCCCTTCGCTGCTTAGCTTCTTCTTCAGCATTTCAAAAGCAAAGGCCAAATCACCTGTGCCTTCAGGAAGCAGCGTTTCCACATACAGCTGGTACACGCCGTCCCGTTCATAAACGGACAAAGTGCCGCCAGCTACAACCTGCATGCCGTTTTCCGGCCGAAACCGCAGATATTGCGCCCGGCTGCGGAACATCACGCATTTGAGGGCAGAGCTGGCATCCTTAAGGGTAAAATAGCAATGACCGGAGGGATATTGCTTGTAATTGGAAATCTCTCCGCGAACCTGCATGCCGCTAAGGACAGGCTCACGGGCCAACAGTTCCTTTATATAGCGATTTACTTCACTGACAGAATGGACAGCCACCAAAATTCCCCCATACACACACAAAACTGCCAGAGCCCACATTACGGGTCTGGCAGTATCCTTCCTCAACGAAGATTATTCATCATTGCACCGAGTATGCCATTGACATAACGGCTGGAATTATCCGTACCATATTTTTTCGCCAGTTCCACAGCTTCATTGATGGCAATATTGGGAGTTATCTTCTCCTCGGAAAAGCCAATCTCATAGGCAGCCAGCCGCGTGATATTGCGGTCTACCGCAGCCATGCGCTCCACCTTCCAGTCCTTGGAGCTGGCTGCAATCAGGCTGTCTATCTCAGCGAGATTCTCCCGGGTGCCACGCACCAGAGTACCAACGTATTCACGGTCACGGGACGGCATCTTTTCCGCCTCACTCAGGACCGTATCAATAGCCAGAGTCTCATACTGCTCCTGCTGCCCTTCCTCACCGTGATTCAAATCCAACTGAAAAAGCGCCTGCAAAGCTGCTTCTCTTGCTTGTCTACGACTCATTACTTACCTTTTACCTTCCTAAAAAATCCTTACACTCTTTTCATTACCGCTGAAAACGCTCAAAAAAAGTCCACGCCTTCTCACGCATACTATCGATAACATTATCATCATTGTCCAGCTGTGTGCCAATAAAGAGCCCTACCAGTCCGCAGCAGATGACAAAGAATGTATGCCAAAAGCCGAAACACAAAACAGCTGTGCCAAAGGCCATGCCCAAAAGCACACCACAGGTCTTGCCGCGATGAGTCTGCCACAGATTTTCTGCCACCTGCCGCAATTCTTCCTTCATTTATCCGTCACCGCCCTTAGACCACACGATATTTCTTTTCCGGCTGCATGTCTGAAACCTCAGAAACCACCACATTGATGGGAACATCCGTCAGTCCCATGGTACGCGCCAAATGGCTTTGCAGCCGTTCCGTAAGGGTTGCCGCCACCTGGCTGACATCAGCCTCCCGGCCAACGGTAAGGTCAATGTCCATGGAGAGACTGGCCTCTCCTTCCGCCTTGTTTTTGGCCTTGATTTTCACCCGGGCATCGCGCACGCCATGGACTTCTCTGGCCATGCGGTCAGCAAGACTGCGAATGGCTTCCAGGGCTACGCGCACTTCCCCTTTCGGGCCGGCATCAATTACATACTCGCCCTTGCTGCTGTAATATTCTTTAGGCGCGCGCTTAAACACCGCCAGCAGCAGCTTTAGGGAAATCAGCAGCATTAAAACTGCTCCCCCCAATGTCTCCGGGCGCGGCAAAAAATAGTGTACCTGTTTCAGCCAGACATTTTCCGGGAGTATCTGGGTAGCCGCTGCCAAAACCACACCGGCTACAGCCAGCCCGGCCAAAGATAAAAGCAGTAGTAAAAAACGATTGATTATACTCATA
>JAGAYB010000148.1 GCA_017940705.1 Selenomonas sp.
GTTTCGTAGTTGATGGTCGGCGGGAGCATATCGTTTTCGATAGCCAGAGCCGTAGCGATAGCTTCAACGCCGCCGGCAGCGCCGAGCATATGACCGGTCATGGACTTGATGGAGGAAACGGATACATCTTTAGCCGCCTCGCCCCATACAGCCTTGATGGCTTCGGTTTCGCCCTGGTCATTGAGATGGGTGGACGTACCATGTGCATTGACATAGTCCACTTCTGCAGCCTTCATGCCGGCATCATCCAGAGCCAGCTGCATGCATTTGGCCTGATATTCACCATGCGGAGCCGGGCTGGTCATATGGTATGCATCGGAATTTGCACCATAGCCCACTACTTCTGCGTAGATATGCGCACCACGGGCTTTTGCATGGTCAAGGCTTTCGAGGATTACGAGACCAGCGCCTTCGCCCATAACAAAACCGCTGCGGTTCTTGTCGAACGGACGGGAAGCGTGCTTGGGGTCATCGTTATGATCCATGCAGAGAGCCTTCATGGCCGCAAAACCGGCTACAGCAGCTTCGGAAACAGCAGCTTCCGTACCACCGGCCACCATCACATCCGCTTCGCCGCGCTGAATTACGCGGAAAGCATCACCGATGCAGTTGGAACCCGTAGCGCAGGCCGTAACCGTACAGCTGGAGGGGCCATGCAGCTTATATGTGATAGCCACCTGACCGGCAGCCATGTTCGCAATCATCATCGGCACAAAGAACGGGCTGATGCGGGAAGGCCCCTTGTCAAAGAATTTTTTGTACTGGCTGTGCATGGTTTCAATGCCGCCGATACCCGTACCGATGAACGTACCTACACGGTCAAGATTTTCCTTTTCAAGATCCAGACCGGCATCTTTGATAGCGAGATCTGCCGCAGCAACAGCGAACTGCGTATAACGATCCATGCGCTTGGACTCTTTCTTGTCGATGTACTGAGTCGGGTCAAAATCCTTGACTTCACCGGCAATCTGTGCCGTGAATTCGCTGGCATCAAAACGACTGATCTTATCAATACCGTTACGGCCTTCCATGAGGCCTTTCCAGAATTCATCCTTGCCCGTACCGATAGGGGTAATGGCACCTACACCAGTGATAACTACGCGATTACTCAAAATGAATAACTCCTCTCATCTATTCATAGCAATGTGCTACGCTTAGTTGGCAGCCTCGGCTTCCGCTATAAGCTGCGCGAAAATTTCATGCACGGTCATAATCTTATCGATGCGGGGCATGTATTCCCCGGTAAAGACCAGACCAGTTTCCACATCGCCCTGCTGTGCGCGGGTCAGCGCACGAATGATGCAGAAATTGTGCTTGCACGCCTTCAGGCAGGCATCACACTGCGTTGGAGGTACGGGACCTTCCATAACCCGGGCCGAAAACGGCGTGCGCACGGCACGTCCCGGCAGACCAACAGGGCTATGAATAACCACGATATCCTCCGGTTTGGATTTCAGATAATATTCTTTGAGGGCCGGTGCCGCATTGCTCTCCTCGCAGGCTGCAAAACGGGAGCCCATCTGAACGCCTGCTGCGCCCAGCTTTATAAAATCAACGATGTCCTGACCATGAAGTGCACCACCGGCGGCAATCACGGGAATCTTTACCGCAGAACTTACATCCGCGATAAGGTCGCGCACCGAAGTATCGGTGCCTAAGTGGCCGCCGGCTTCCTTGCCCTCCAGCACAATGGCTGTTGCGCCAAGACGCTCTGAAATTTTAGCTAATTTAACGGAAGAAACGATGGGAACAATCGGCGTTCCGGATTCCTTCCCCAGTGCAAACATATCACGGGAAAAACCAGCTCCCGCTACGACAAGGTCAATGCCTTCATCAATAGCCACTTTAACCACTTCGGCAAAGTCGTTAGCTGCCACCATGATATTGATGCCGATGATACCAGACGTAAGCGAACGTGCGAGCTTTATTTCATACCGCAGTTCGTCATGGCTCATGCCGGATGCCGCAATGAGGCCGATACCGCCTTCATTGGCAACTGCTGCCGCCAGACGGGCTGTGGACAAGCGAATCGCCATACCGCCCTGTTGAATGGGAACGCGGGCGACTTTATTGCCTATTTTCAGCTCTGGAAGTTTCAATGTTACTCCTCCAATCAAGCTTACCTACCTTGAAAAATCCCGCGAAAACAAGTTTCACGGGATTTTCAAACAGGTAAGACGCTCAAACTTATTTGTTCTGGTCTATGTAGGTAACTACGTCCTGAACGCTCTTGATCTTCTCAGCAGCTTCGTCCGGAATTTCAATGTTGAATTCTTCTTCGAAAGCCATGATCAGCTCAACAATATCCAAGGAGTCAGCTCCCAGGTCATCGATGAAAGTGGACTCGAGGGCAACCTCGTCAGCCTCAACACCTAACTGCTCAACAACGATATCTCTTACTTTATCAAAAGTCATGAAGTTTCACCTCCTTAAAATGATGTCTTTTATAGTTATATCACATAACCATGCCACCGTCTACATTGATGACCTGGCCCGTGATATAGGATGCGTTATCCGATACCAGGAACGCTACAGCGTTAGCAACGTCCTCCGGCGTACCCATGCGGTTCAAGGGAATCCCCGTCAGCGTCATTTCCTTTGCCTTGTCCGTCATGGCTGCCGTCATATCCGTGTCAATAAAGCCCGGTGCTACCATGTTCACCGTAATGCCGCGGGCCGCAAGTTCTTTGGCTGCCGACTTGCTAAAGCCGATTACACCGGCCTTGGCTGCGGCATAGTTGGTCTGACCGGCGTTGCCCATAAGTCCAACCACAGA
>JAGAYB010000149.1 GCA_017940705.1 Selenomonas sp.
AGTAAGTTTTGTATACATAAAATCATCCTATTGTATTTTTCAGTAGACAAGTGTATAATCAACATGGAAAGTTTCCTTGATTGCTGATTTTTTATGATTATGCAGATAAGGAGTGTGGAACGTGAAGCTTGACAGTTTAAAACTTGTTCTGGCAGGTTTGGCGGTAGTGCTTTTCAGTTGATTTGTGGATGAGTCGCTGAGGAGTGAGGCGGGGCACAGGCCCTGCCTTTTTTCATGGCGGTGATTTGCGCTGCAGGGCGCGTTATGGTAAAATTTTCACTATAAGCAGGAGTATTTTTGCATTATGGCGAATTATATATAAGATTATGTTATAGAAGGAATTTTAAGACAGACAGAGATATAGGCAAGAGGGGTATGCTCCATGACAGCAGAGGAATCACTTATTGTAAAACCAAAAATTAAGATAAAGGTATTTGGTGTAGGCGGTGGCGGCAATAGCGTACTCATGCGTATGGGACAGCACAACGAGCTGGATATTGAGCTTTTCGCGATAAATACCGATGCCAAGCAGCTGGAGCGTGTTAAGGCAGAAGGTGTGAACTGTATTCAAATCGGGGAAAACCTCACCAGGGGACGGGGCACTGGCGGCCGGGTGGAACTGGGCGAACAGGCGGCTAAGAATGATGCTGTTAAGATTCAGGCAGCCATGAATGGCGCGGATATGGTATTTATTACCGCCGGCATGGGCGGCGGTACAGGTACAGGGGCGGCGCCGATTGTGGCGCGGCTGGCCAAGGAGATGGGCATACTGTCCATGGGAGTGGTAACTGTACCCTTCGCCTTTGAAGGCAACCGCAAGCAGAGACTGGCACAGGAAGGCATCACCAAGATGCAGTCCCAGATGGATGCCCTCATTGCCGTGGAAAATGATAATCTGTCCAAATTGCCGGAAAATCGGAGCATGTCTCTGGTCAAGGCCTTTGAGTGTGCGGATAACATTCTGAAACAGGCGATAAACTGCGTGGCAGAGCTGATTCTCACCACCGGCGTCATCAACGTGGACTTTGCCGATGTCACCACGATTTTCCGCCAGAGCGAAAGCAGTGACGCACTGCTGGGCATTGGCCTCAGCTCGCGCAGCGCGGTGGAGGCAGTGAAAGTGGCCGCTTCCAGTCCGCTGATTGATAAGAATCTCAAAGGGGCGCGCGGTGTTATCCTGAACCTTACCGGGGACAGCACGCTCAGCCTGTTTGATGTGGATGAGGCTACGCGTTATATCGTGAAGAATACAGACCCGGAGGTCAATGTCATTCTGGGGACGGTGGAAGATGAAAAGATGGACGGCACTATTCAGGCCACGCTTATTGCCACGGATTTTACAGACAGCGTGGTAATGAAGGCGCCGACGGTGAAGGTGCCGGAAAGCACCATCAAGCAGGAAACTCTTAAAGAAGAGACTTTCCAGCTTGATACACCTTCCTTTATGAATAAAAATCAGAAGCAGTCCACAGGTCAGCCCTTTGCCATTCCGGCATTTAAGCTGACACCGGATGATAAAGAGCATAAATAAGGAGCAATGGTAAATTCTTGACTAATATACACAGATTTTCCCGTACCGGGCTGCTGGTGGGGCAGGAAGGACTGGCAAAGCTGGCAGCCAGCAAGGTCGCGGTCTTTGGCATCGGCGGCGTAGGTTCCTATGTGGCGGAGGGACTGGCCCGGGCCGGGGTGGGGCATTTGGTGCTCATTGATAACGACAGTATCAGCCTTACCAATATCAACCGTCAGCTCCATTCGCTGACCTCCACCGTAGGACAGATGAAAACCGAGGTCATGCGGCAGCGTATCTTGGACATAAATCCCAAGGCTGAGGTGTCGGTGATAAACGATTTTTATCTGCCGGAAAATGCTGATGGCTTTTTTGCGGCGGATTATGACTATGTGGTGGATGCCATTGATACCGTGGCCGGGAAAATCAGTCTGGCCGTGGAATGTGACAGGCGCGGCCTTCCCCTGATGGCCAGTATGGGGGCTGGCAACAAGCTGGATCCCACCCGGTTTGAGGTGACAGATATTTACAAGACCAGCGTTGACCCGCTGGCCAGGGTCATGCGGAAAAAATTGAAAGAACGGGGCGTCAAAAAGCTCAAAGTGGTCTACTCCAGGGAGGAACCGCTGAAGGTGAAACTGCCGGCTGATGGTCAGGCAGAGACCAAGGGCAGCGGACGCATCGCTCCCGGCAGTATTTCCTTTGTACCTTCGGTGGCAGGTCTTATCATTGCCGGCGAAGTGGTTCGGGATTTGCTGAAAATATGAAAGAAAAGCAAGGCGTAAGTTGATGAAGCAGATACCATTTTCGATAAATACCGTTAAGGAATTGCAAAACTGCATAGAGCAGGTTCGGGAAGAAAGCCGCAGTCTGCATATAGCCAGTGTTCTGGTTTCTGTTTTTATGGATGCATCGAAAAAAGAAATGCTGGCTGAGATTCAAAAGTCAGTAAGGGCGGTCTTCCCCGATGCGCAGGTAATTGGCTCTGTCTCTAGTGGCGAAATTATCAATGGGCATCTCCTCGACAAGGGCATTGTGGTGAATTTTACCCTGTTTGAGGAATCTCATGTCAGGGTGCTGGCCTATGATTTCCATGAGAAGGATAGCCAGAAGTCAGGTGAGAATTTACTGGCCATATTGCAGGCTGATAAGGAAGCCGCGGCAGTGGAAATCATCTCTGCCGGTTTCCATCTGGATATCAATCCCTTCCTGCAAAAACTGTCGGCTTCAAGCAAGAAAATCGTGTTCTTCGGCGGTCTGGCTGATGATGGCAGCCTTGGGCAGAACGGGCTGGTATTCACGCAGGGACAGAGCCTGCGGCACGGTGTTGTGGCTGCGGTCTTCAGCGGTAAGACGCTCCATGTTAAGTCTGTTTCCAGTTTTGGCTGGAAGCCTCTGGGCCGTGTTATGACGGTAACCAGTATGGACGGGGAGTACTGCTTAAAGGCCTTGGACGGGCGCCCTCCTTTGGAGCTCTTTGAACGCTATCTGGGCATTCGCAACAATGAAAACTTTTTGGAAGAATCATTGATTTTCCCGTTTTATTTTGAACGGCATGACACGGTGCTGGCCCGCCACCCCCGGCGTTGCCTGAGTGATGGCAGCATGATGTTCGGTGCTGACCTGCATGAGGGGGAGAAGCTGCGGCTGGCCTATGGCGACCCCAGTGAAATCATTGACAACGCCATGGATATACAGGAAAAGATGGCCAGCTTCCTGCCGGAGGCCATTTTTATGGTCAGCTGTGTGGCGCGATGGATGCTTTTGAGCAGCGATACGGAAAAGGAACTGACCATCAGCCGCCATTTGGCACCGTCCTCGGGATTTTATGCCTATGGGGAATTCATGCGCAATGACCATGGGGAACTGATGGTCTCCAATATGACGCTGGTGACTGTGGGTATGCGTGAGGGTGTCAGTCAGGGGCGTCAGTCCAACGTGGTGCCGCCGCGGCCCAAACTCAACAGGCATCGTTCTATCATGGCCCGGCTGGTGCATTTTATCGAAATGACCAACAAGGAACTGGAGGAAACCAACAGGCAGCTGAAGTATCAGGCGCAGATAGACAGGCTTACGGGACTGTTCAACCGCGGCGAGACCGAGGGCAGCCTGCGGCAGCTTTTGAAGGAGACGCTGAGCACACAGCAGCCGATGTCTGTCATCATGCTGGATGTGGATGACTTTAAGGTCATCAATGATACCTATGGTCATGATGTAGGGGACGAGGCGTTAAAGTTCATAGCCAAAATCCTGCGCAAAAATACGCGCAGCGGTACGGATATTCCCGGACGCTGGGGCGGTGATGAGTTCTTTGTGGTGTTGCCGGGGACTGATGGGCAGGTGGCGGCGGATATCGCCCAGCGGATTTGCAGCCTGATAGAACGGGCGGCAATACTGCCTGACGGCACGCACATCACCGCCAGCATTGGCGTGGTGTCGGCGCAGGCGGACGACAATCCCGCAACGCTGTTTAAACGGGTGGATGAGGCGCTTTATTCTGCCAAACAGGTACGGGGCAAGAATAACGTAGTCGTCTGCTAGAGAAATTTCTTGCCAAAGGATAATGTCTTATGTTATTCTGATGGTAGTCAAATTGCATAGGAAAAGCACAGGTGGAGTCTGGTCAGCAACGGGCTTTTTCTGTGCTTTTATTTTTGTCAGAAGGAGGCGCAAAATGGAAGTTATTGCTGGAATTATTTTTGTACTCATGTATATGGTGATTGTCTCGGAAAAGATTCACCGGACGGTGGCTGCTATGTTGGGAGCCACGTCCATGATATTGCTGGGGATTTTGTCGCAGGAGACGGCCCTGCACCATATTGATTTCAACACCTTGGGGCTGCTGGTGGGCATGATGGTGCTGGTGGGGGTGACGAGCCACACAGGGCTGTTTGATTATGTAGCCATCAAGGCGGCCAAGGTGGCCAAGGCTGAACCCAAGCGCATACTCATCTACCTGGCGCTGATTACGGCGGTGTTCTCGGCCTTTTTGGACAACGTGACCACGGTGCTCCTCATGGTGCCTGTCACTTTCAGTATCACCCAGAAGCTGCATTTGAAGGCCAATCCCTTTCTGCTGACGCAGATTATCGCCTCCAATATCGGCGGTACGGCTACCCTTATCGGCGATCCGCCGAACATCATGATCGGCAGCGCGGTCAAGGAACTGACCTTTATGGCGTTCATTGAGAATCTGGCGCCGATTGCCATTTTGAACCTGATTATCGTCATTTTCATTGTGGAAATTGTTTACAAGAAGGGCTTGCATACCAAGCCGGAACTGCAGGCTGACCTGATGGCGATGGACGAGCATAAGGCTTTGAAGGACCGCCGCCTGCTGAAGAAATCGCTCTTCGTACTGGGGCTGGTTATTCTGGGCTTTTTCACGCATTCCATCACGCATGTGGAGTCTTCGATGATTGCTCTGACAGGCGGCTTTTTGCTCCTGCTGCTGGCCGGCGGCAGCCATCATCTGGTGGAAAGCGCCATGAAGTCCGTGGAGTGGGCGACGATTTTCTTCTTTATCGGTTTGTTTATCGCTGTAGGCGGCCTGATTGAGACGGGGATTATCGGCAGCATGGCCAGCAAAGCGGTGGAGCTTACCGGCGGTAATGTGACGGCTACGTCCCTGCTGGTACTCTGGCTCAGTGCCATCGTTTCTTCGGTGCTGGACAACATCCCCTTTGTGGCCACGATGATTCCGCTGATTCAGAACATGGGCTCCATGGGCGTCAGCAACCTGGAGCCTATCTGGTGGAGTCTGGCGCTGGGCGCCTGCCTGGGCGGCAACGGCACATTGGTAGGAGCTTCCGCCAATCTAATCGTAGCCGGTTTGGCTGCGGAGCGCGGTGTCAAAATCACCTTTATAAATTACTTTAAAATAGGTTTTCCCATTATGCTCTTGACGATTGTACTGTCAACGGTGTATGTTTATATTCGGTATCTTATCTGACCGGATTACAGCCTGCGGATTTTGGCGAAGTCCGCAGGCTTTTGTATTTTCTAAAATATGTCTTTGTTAGCAGGATTTTTTTATTAAAGGGCGAATGCCATTACAATGTAAGGAGGAGTTTTTTGTGGCAAAGTTTGGTGGACATGGTTATGGTATGGCGGTGCTGTTTGTAGTTATCGGCGCCATTCTGGGAGGTATTTTGGGACAGCTGCTCACGGGCGTGGAGGCACTGAGCAGCGTTATGCCCTATCTGGTAAATACCTTTCCGGTTTTTGATACCTCGGCCATCACCTTTAATCTTTACGTGATTAAGCTGACTTTGGGGCTGGCTTTTGCACCGAATCTCATGAGCATTTTCGGCATTGTCATCGCCCTGGTTCTGTTCCGCCGTTATTAAGGAAAGGTTGGCTTATATGTTTATACTGGCTTCGGGGTCGCCCCGGCGCAAAGAACTGCTCCAGCAGATTGATGTCCGTTTTAAGGTTCTGGTCAGCGAGGCTGAGGAAATTTCGGGAGAAGATATCGCTCCCGAGGAACTGGTGGTGAAAAACGCCGCCGCCAAAGCTCAGGCTGTCGCCAGAGAGCATCCGGGAATGGCCGTGCTGGGGGCTGATACCGTGGTGTCCTTTAAGGGGCATACTTATGGAAAACCGGATAGTGAGGCAGGGGCAGCTGCCATGCTGAAAGAGCTGTCCGGCAACAGTCACAAGGTATCTACGGGCATCGCCTGGGTAAATGAGGGACGCACGTTTACGGACTGCGTTACCACTCAGGTGGAGTTTGCTGAGCTTACGGATGAGCAAATCCGGGCTTACATAGCCACGGGAGAACCCATGGACAAGGCCGGAGCCTACGCCATTCAGGGGCGGGCGGCTGCCTTTATCAGGGAGATAAAAGGCTCCTTCAGCAATGTTGTGGGCCTGCCCCTGAACGCCGCTATCCGCCTGGCAGAAAAGGCAGGGGTGGATTTATATGGCAATCATGGTGAGAGATTTACCGACAACTGAACGTCCCCGGGAAAAATTACTGCTGTATGGCCCGGAGTCTCTGAGTAATACAGAGCTCCTGGCCATTCTTTTACGCAATGGCACCCGGGAAAAATCCGTGCTGAGCGTAGCGGAGGAAATTCTGGCCAAAATAAAGGAACGTGG
>JAGAYB010000150.1 GCA_017940705.1 Selenomonas sp.
ATCTTCTTCCGCAACACGGCCGCTTCCGGTGTTATTCCCCAGATTTCCGTAATCATGGGGCCCTGCGCTGGCGGTGCTGTATACAGCCCGGCTATCACGGACTTTATCTACATGGTAAAGAACACCAGCCAGATGTTCATCACCGGCCCGGCGGTTATTAAATCCGTTACGGCAGAAGAGGTAACTGCTGAAGCTCTGGGCGGTGCTATGACGCACAACACGCGCAGCGGTGTGGCTCATTTTGCTGCAGAGGACGAAGACGACTGCATCAAGCAGATTCGTTACCTGCTGTCCTTCCTGCCGAGCAACAATATGGAAGATGCTCCGATTATGGAGACCGGCGATGATCCCGACCGTCAGGATGAAAGCCTGAACACGGTTATTCCTGACAACCCGAATGCACCTTACGACATGAAGGATGTTATCCGTTCCATTGTCGATAACGGTGAATTCTACGAAGTGCATGAGCATTTCGCTACCAACATCATCTGCTGCTTTGCCCGTTTCGATGGCCGCAGCGTTGGTATTATCGCTAACCAGCCGAATGTAATGGCAGGCTGTCTGGATGTAGACGCTTCGGATAAATCCGCCCGTTTCATCCGTTTCTGCGATGCTTTCAATATTCCTCTGGTCAATCTCGTTGACGTACCGGGCTTCCTGCCGGGCGTTGACCAGGAATACAACGGTATTATCCGCCATGGTGCGAAGATGCTGTACGCTTACAGTGAGGCAACGGTTCCCAAGGTTACGGTTATTACCCGTAAGGCTTATGGCGGTTCCTACATCGCTATGTGCTGCCGCGAACTCGGCGCTGACCAGGTTATGGCTTGGCCGACTTCGGAAATTGCCGTTATGGGCCCGGCCGGTGCTGCCAACATCATCTTCCGCAAAGACCCGGATAAAGATGCCAAGACCGCAGAGTATGTGGAAAACTTCGCTACGCCGTACGTTGCTGCTGAACGCGGCTATGTAGATATGGTCATTGAGCCGAAGGAAACCCGTCCGTGCATCATTACGGCGCTTAATGCTCTGGCCAGCAAACGTGAAGTTGGCCCGGCTAAGAAACATGGGTGCATTCCGCTCTAATTCGGAACTCGGAGGTCTTTACCATGAAAACTGAAGCAAATGGCGCTTCGCCAGAAGTGGTGGCAGCTATTACCGCTGCTGTACAGATGATGATGGGCAACAAGGTTATAGCTGTGCGCATCAAGCGCAGCGATGTCTGGGCTATGTCCGCCCGTGGCGGTCTGGCTCGTCCGTTTTAAATCCTGTTGCATGAATCTATGATGGGGGAATAATGAATGAAAAAGTTTAATATCACCGTAAACGGCACGGCTTATGAAGTCGAAGTTGAAGAAGTAAAATCCGCTGTAGCAGCTCCGAAGGCTGCTCCGGCTGCACCGAAAGCAGCTCCGGCACCGGCTCCTGCCGCTCCGGCTGCACCGAAGAAGGCTGCTGTTGCTGCCGGTGCTGGTGAGCATTCCATTGATGCTCCGATGCCGGGCAAAATCGTGAAGCTCGTTGCCAGCGAAGGTCAGGCTGTTAAGGCTGGCGAAACGCTGCTGATTCTCGAAGCCATGAAGATGCAGAATGAAATCGCTGCTGATGCCGATGGCGTTGTTAAGACCTTCAACGTGGCCGCTGGCCAGAGCGTTAAGGCTCATGAATCCCTGGTTATTCTGGGCTGATTATATCGTTAAGGAAAATGACCGGTCAATTATTGACCGGTCATTTTTGTGTATGAGAGTATGCATGAACAAATATGCAAATGATAACTTAACTCAATTAGCTTGACAATCGTTACAGTGACTTGTAAAATGGGCTATGTTCTTATATAGATTTATGTAAAAGGAGTGGTATTGCTTGCAGAAGCTAATGCGTATAATGATGGTTATTGTTTTGTGTCTTGTTGCCGTCGGCTGTGGAAATCAGGCAGGAAACACTAAGAAGGACTTTACCATTGTCACGTCTTTTTATCCCATGTATATTGACGTACTGAACATCACCAAGGGGGTAGAGGGTGTCAAGGTGGTCAATATGACCAAGCCACAGACAGGCTGTCTCCATGACTATCAGCTCACAACGGAAGACATGAAGACCTTGGAGCAGGCTGATGTATTTGTGGTCAATGGCGCAGGCATGGAAAGTTTTTTGGAGAAGGCAGCCCAGCAGAATCCAAAGATGAAAACCATTGAGGCATCTAACTATAAAGATATCAACCTTCTTAAAAATGGAGATGAGGAAAATCCTCATGTGTGGCTGTCGGTGACTTACAGTATTGCGCAGGTTAAAGCCATCACTGCCGGACTTTGTGAGGCTGACCCGGCGCATAAGGATGCCTACCGCAAGAATGCTTTGGATTATTGCATGAAGCTGGAAGACTTGAAGAAGGAAATGCACGCGCAGCTTGATGACCTGCCCCATAAGGATATCGTTACTTTTCATGAAGCCTTCCCGTATCTTGCCAAGCAGTTTAAGCTGAACATTGTCAGAGTAATCGAACGTGAACCGGGCACAGAGCCGACGCCGCAGGAATTGGAAGACACCATCAAAAAGGTCAAGGCTTTGGACACTAAAGTCCTGTTCACCGAGCCGCAGTATTCGCCGGCGGCTGCAGAAACCATCGCCCGGGAGACAGGTGCAAAGATATATCAGCTTGATCCGGTGGTAACAGGCGAGGCCAATGAAGAGGCGATAGATGCCTATATTAACACCATGAAAAAAAATATGGCGGTGCTTAAAGAAGCGTTGCAGTGATTTATGGCTGACTTGTCAATTTGACAGGTCAGTTTTTCCTTGCCAAAAGTCAAAAAAACAAATATAATAATATAAAAGTCAAATGGTCAATTATGGTTAGGTTATAACAGAGGGTGAGAATTATGAGCAATATTGCCGATTTGATTGAAGCCTATATATTGCGGCAGCTGGCTACCCAGCAGGACGGCAAGGTGGAGCTCAGGCGCACGGATATAGCTGATGAGATTTCCTGTGCGCCGTCCCAGATTAGCTATGTGCTGTCCACCCGGTTTACGCAGGACAAGGGCTTTGTGGTCGAATCCCGGCGTGGTCTGGGCGGTTTTATTCGCATTGTACAGGTGCCGGTGAAAAACATGGTCTATGAGGATATGCTGGACAGTATTCATACAGATACGGAACTGCCGGTGGTGCAATCCATGATAAAATATCTTTTGCAGCATGAGATGATTACAAGCCGGGAGGCATCGCTGATGATGCAGTTTGTGGTGTCGATTTTCCAGTCGGAATCCATAACGCCTAAGGAACGGGTGCGGATGCTGAAAACTATGCTGCTGACATTGGAGAATTTTTCCTAGGGGGATTATTTATGTTATGTGATGATTGTGGCCGTAAGGAAGCGGTGGTGCATATCACCCAGATTGGTGCCAATGGCCGGGTGGAAAAACACCTCTGTGAATCCTGTGCGGCAGGCTATAATGATTTTGTACCGGTACAGCAGGACGGCCGTCATGTGTCTGTGGATGATTTTCTGCGCGGTATTTTCGGCAGCGCCCAAGGTCAGGAAAATAAAGCTTCCGGCGGTGCGGGGGAACTGAGTTGTCCGCATTGCGGTATGAGCTACCGTGATTTCCGTCAGACGGGCAAGATAGGCTGTGCGGCCTGCTATGATACCTTCCGCGGTCAGTTGGAGCCGATTTTGCGGCGTATTCATGGTTCAAGTGTACATCGGGGCAAGATTCCTCATCGTGGCGGCGGCACTTTGGAATTAAAGCAGACCATTGCCCTGCTGTCACAGCAGTTAAAGTCCTGTGTGGAGCAGGAGGAATATGAAAAGGCGGCAGAACTCAGAGATAAGGTGCGCGCTTTAAAACAGGAGCTGCAGCAGAAGGAAGGAGGTCAGAACCATGAATGAGCTGGATAGTTTATTGAAGGCCAGCAAGGCTGCATGGCTGATGCCGGAAGGTGATGACAGCGACGTGGTACTGGCAAGCCGCATCCGCCTTGCCAGAAACTTACGGCAGCTGCCTTTTCCCAACAGAGCTGATTTAGCTCAGCTGCAAAAAGTGGACGAGAGTCTGCTGACGGCAGCTCCCGGAGTGGAAAAAGCCCTGGGAGAGAGCCTTGCCAGAGTGCCATTGGAAGGTATTTCCAGCCTGCAGAGGGAGGTACTGCGCGATAAGCAGCTCATCAGCGACAATCTGCTGAAAAATTCCCAGCATCGGACGGTATACTGCAATGAAAGCCAGAATGTGTCCATCATGGTCAATGAAGACGACCATATACGCATTCAGTGTCTGACACCGGGACTGAATCTGGAAAAGCCCTTAAAGCTGGCCAATGCCGTGGATGATGCGCTGGAAGAACAGCTGGATATTGCCTTTGATGAAAAAATGGGGTATTTGACGGCCTGTCCCACCAATCTGGGTACAGGTCTCAGGGCGTCGGTTCTGCTGCATTTGCCGGGGCTGGTCTACACCCGTAATGTCAGCAGCATTATCAATATTTCGCCTCAGTTGGGGCTGGCTGTGCGTCCCCTGTTTGGTGATGATAAGGAGCAGCCGGGATGTCTTTTCCAGATTGCCAATCAGCTGACCTTAGGCTACTCCGAGCAGGAACTCATTGACAACCTGCGCGGCGCGGTGACGGAAATCGTCGCCCATGAACGCCGGGCGCGGAAGGCACTGGCTCTTTACATGAAGGAACGGCTGGAAGATGAGGTCTGGCGTGCAGTCGGAACTTTGTCCTATGCCCGGCTGCTTTCGGAAAAGGAAGTGCTGGAGCTAGCCTCACGGCTGCGTCTGGGCATTGATTTGAAACTTATCCGGGGAATCGACCCGGCTTGCTACAGTGAGGTGCTTATCACCGGCCGCAGCAGTTTCCTGCAGAATCTGGCCGAAAACGAAAACCTCACAAAAACGGAAATAGATAGATTGCGGGCGCAGCGTGTACGTAAAATTTTAGACAAACACCGTCTGCGTCTGGAGGAATGAGTATGGATTATCGCAGTCATTTTACCAGCCGGGCAATAAAGGCTATCGAGTTTGCCCAATACGCAGCGCAGGATTTGGAGCAGGACTATATCGGGACGGAACATATCCTTCTGGGGCTGCTCCATGAGCGTGAGGGGCTGGCTGCCCGGGCCATGGCAGCTTTGGGCATGAGCTTTGAAAAGGCCGTGGCGCAGATAAAGCGTATTGTGGCTCAGGAAGCGCAGTATCCTTCGGACAATCCCTATTACACCCCACGGGCTAAACGTGTGATGGAGGGAGCTGTGGAGGAGGCTCAAGGTCTGGGACATAATTATATCGGCACGGAGCATATCCTTTTGAGCCTGCTGGAGGAAACCGAAGGCGCAGCGGTGGAAATTTTTGAATTGATGGGAGTAGACCCCGATGCCTTGCAGGATGAAGTCATGGACAGGATTGACGGCCAGCACCCCGAAGGTGACGGCCCCATGCCGGAGCAGCGGACAGGCCGCCATCAGCGTGAAGGAACGCCCCTGCTGAAAAAATACGGCCGTGACCTCAACCGCATGGCTCGTGAGGCACAGATTGACCCGGTGATTGGCCGGGAGCAGGAGATACAGCGTGTCATTCAGATTCTTTCCCGGCGCACGAAAAACAATCCCATTTTGCTGGGCGAACCCGGCGTGGGAAAAACAGCCATTGCCGAGGGCTTGGCGCAGCGTATCGTAGAGGGCTCTGTTCCCTATATGCTGCAGGATAAGCAGGTCGTTTCGTTGTCGATGGCCTCGCTTGTAGCCGGGGCTAAATACCGTGGTGAATTTGAAGAACGGCTGAAAGGTATCATTGAAGAAATCCAACGGGCCGGCAATGTCATTCTGTTTATTGATGAAATGCACACGCTGGTAGGCGCAGGTGCCGGTGAAGGGGCTTTAGATGCAGCTAATATCCTGAAACCTGCCCTTTCCCGTGGGGAAATTCAGATTATCGGGGCTACGACGCTTGATGAGTACAAAAAACATCTGGAAAAGGATGCGGCACTTTCCCGGCGGTTTCAGCCTATTATGGTGGAAGAACCAAGCATTGAAGATGCGGAAAAAATCCTCCGTGGTTTGCGCAGTAAGTATGAGGAATTTCATCGGGCTACGATTGAAGACGAGGCCATTACGGCGGCGGTGCGCCTTTCCCACCGCTATATAACCGACAGATTCCTGCCGGACAAGGCCATTGACCTGATGGACGAGGCGGCCTCCAAAGTACGCATGCGTCAGGTGGCGCCCAACGAGCAGATGCATGAACTGCAAAAAGAGCTGGAACACACGCAGGTGGAAAAAGAGGCAGCCATTACCGCTCAGGAATATGAACGCGCCGCCCGTCTGCGGGATAAGTTCTCCAAGCTGCAGGCGGAGTTATCCTCGAAAAAGCAGGTCTGGGAGAAAAAAGGACAGAACCACATTACGGTGACGGCGGAGGATATTGCGGCGGTCACCGCCCAATGGACAGGGATTCCCGTGAGCCAGATTGCCGCCAGCGAATCGGCGCGGCTGCTCAAACTGGAAAAGACTTTGGGGGCCAGAGTTATTGGTCAGTCCGAGGCCGTCAAAGCCATATCCAAGGCCATTCGCCGGGCACGCTCGGGACTCAAGGACCCCAAGCGTCCCATTGGCTCTTTTCTGTTTTTAGGGCCTACCGGCGTGGGCAAGACAGAGCTGGCCAGAACCTTGGCCAATGCTCTCTTTGGTTCTGAGGATGCCATTATCCGCTTTGACATGTCAGAGTACATGGAAAAGTATTCCGTGTCCCGGATGGTGGGGGCGCCGCCGGGCTATGTAGGCTATCAGGAAGGCGGTCAGCTCACTGATGCAGTAAGGCGCAAGCCCTATTCCATCATCCTGCTTGATGAAATCGAAAAGGCGCATCCTGATGTCTTTAACATTCTGCTGCAGGTTCTTGATGATGGCCGTCTGACTGATGGTCAGGGGCGCACCGTGGATTTCCGCAACAGTGTCATCATCATGACCTCCAATGCCGGTGCCAGCCATCTGAAAAAGAGCAGCGGCATCATGGGCTTTGCGGTGAATGGTGACGATGAGCAGAGCGCTGAGGAAAAAGCCGCGGAAAAACGCGTCCTGGATGCGGCTGCCCATACCTTTAAACCGGAATTCCTCAATCGCGTGGACGAGCAGCTGGTATTCCGTCCCTTGGGCCGCCCGGAGCTGAGCAAAATCGTTGATATTCTGCTGAAAGATGTCAAAAATCGTCTGGCAGAAAAGGAAATTTCCTTGGAAATTAGCCCCTCTGCCCGTGGAAAACTGGTGGAGGCCGGTACTGATTTCAAATACGGCGCCCGACCTTTGAAGCGTGCCATCCAACGGCTGGTGGAGGACGAGATTGCTGAACTCCTGCTGGCAGGCAAGTTCAAGGCTGGCGATACCATCTGTATCCGCAAGACAGGTCAGAAGCTCGATTTTTCCAAGAAAAGCAGGCCGGCGGCCAAAAGCCGTAAGGAGCAGGTAAATGTTTCGCAATAAATTACAGCCAACGGGCATGGGCCGTTGGCTGATAAATTTCCTGACCAATTTTTTCTGGGCCATTGTCTGGCTGGGACGCAGCATCATAAAATTTTGCCAAAGAAGATAGGGTAAGGGAGTTATGGCAGTAACGGCTGTAACTCCTTATTTTTTGCTTTTACAGCGGAAAATATGATACAATAGGGATTAGCTTATTTTTATAGGAGGAAAAATCCTAATGATACAGATGCGTGAGGTCTGTAAGACCTATGATACAGGCGTAGTGGCTTTAAATCATGTAAGTGTTGATATTCAAAAAGGGGAATT
Organism: Selenomonas sp.; assembly: GCA_017940705.1. The sequence continues at coordinate 7,778 of JAGAYB010000150.1, forward strand.
TGTCTTTGTCGTAGGCCCCAGCGGTGCCGGCAAATCCACCTTTATCAAGATGCTTTTCCGGGAAGAACTGCCTACCGAAGGCCGTCTGCTGGTAAATGGGCATGACGTGGTGGAGATGGACCGCTCCGAGGTACCTTATCTGCGCCGGGAATTGGGCGTGATTTTTCAGGACTACCGTCTGCTGCCGGATAAGACCGTTTTCGAGAACGTGGCTTTTGCCATGCAGGTAATTGAGGCACCGCGCCGTATGATGCAGCGCAGTGTCAATTCCGTGCTGGACGTGGTTGGCCTGCGTGACAAGTACAGGAGCTTTCCCTCGCAGCTGTCAGGCGGTGAGCAGCAGCGCGTGGCTATCGCCCGGGCTATTGTCAATAACCCGTCCATTGTCATTGCTGACGAGCCCACCGGCAACCTTGACCCGGAAACCAGCTGGGATATTATGGATATTTTCAAGCGCATTAACAGGGCTGGTACTACCATCGTTATGGCCACCCATGACCGCAATATCGTCGACACCATGAAAAAACGGGTAATCGCCATCGAAGATGGCCGCATTGTCCGCGACCAGCAACGGGGAGGCTATGGCTATGAAGCTTAGAACAGGTGAATATTTTATTCAGGAGGTTTTTCGCTCCCTGCGCCGCAACAACTGGATGTCCTTTGCGTCCATAGGTACGGTGGCTGTATCCTTGTTCGTATTAGGAGTATTTCTCATTCTGGTTATGAATATGAACCGTATGGCCTCAATGCTGGAATCTCAGGTGCAAATCAGCGTTTATCTGGAAGAGGATGTAAGCCGCCAGCAGCGCATTGATATCCAGAGCAACATCGAAAAGATGCAGGGCATTGACACGGTGAAGTTTGTGGACAAGGACGAGGCCAAAGAGCGTCTGTCAGAGCGTCTGGGCGACCAGAAGTATCTGCTGGAGGCACTGGGGGACAAGAATCCTCTGCCAGATGCCTTTGAGCTTACTGTAGTTCAGCCGGATATGGTGGAAACCGCGGCCAAGGCCATTGAGCGCATGGATGGCGTTGAATCTGCCAAGTACGGTCAGGATGTGGTGGAACACCTCTTTGACATCACGCGGCTCATGCGTATTTTCGGGCTGGTGCTGATGGTACTGCTGGCCGGTGCGACCGTGTTTATCATTTCCAATACCATCCGTCTGACGGTTTTTGCCCGGCGGAAGGAAATCGCGATTATGAAATACGTAGGCGCTACGGACTGGTTTATCCGCTGGCCTTTCCTGATGGAGGGCATTGTGCTGGGTTGTATCGGGGGCATTTTGTCGGCGCTGGCTCTGCGCAGCTTTTACGCGGCTATGGCCTCCAAGATTTACAGCACGCTGGCGTTTTTTCCGCTGATGCCCCAATATCCTTTCATGAATTATGTTACGGTGGCTATCATCATTTCCGGCATGGTCATCGGTGCTATCGGTTCAGCCTTTTCGCTGAAACGGTTCCTTGAGGTGTGACCATGGAGAAATGGCAAAGAGTTACAGCGGCGGCTGTCCTGACAGCTTTTTCCACATCTACGGCGGCTTATGCTTCGCTGGAAGATGATAAGGCCAGCTATGACAAGCAGGCAGAGGACAAGCGTGCC
>JAGAYB010000151.1 GCA_017940705.1 Selenomonas sp.
CAAAAAGAGACGCCAAAAAAGCGTCTCCTCTGCAGATATCTGGCCTTACCGCCAGATTATTGATATTCCGCCCTATCTTTTGAAGCATGTTTTTTCCCGCGGCCATCATATCGTGCCCGTCAATGACGAGCTGGACAACATCATCTGTGCCACCACCAGCGAAGCCTATAATCTGGCTCTCGCCGGCGCAGGTTTTGCTCTGATTCCTGAGCATCTTATTCTCCCCCATAAGGAACTAGTCTTTCTCCCCTGGGAAGAATCCCCCCATGCCCCTATGGGCATCTATTACCGCCAACAGGCAGCCATTGATAAGAATTCAGCTATTTATAAATTTATCTGTACGGCTGAAAATTACATCTCTAAATTATCGTTCTAATATCCTCTGCCATCTGCCCGGTGGTTAGATGATTTTATTCATAAGCGATATTATTCGCTCCTTATCACCATTTATGATGATGTCACGACATCAAATTCACCATTTTTATGTTCCTTGGGCAAATCATAATAGTATATTGACTTTTTCAAAAAATATAGTATAGAATAAAAAAAATTAATAATATACAAAGGGGTTGAGCTATTTGAAGAAAAAAATCACGAGTTTATTACTGGCAATGCTCTTTATGGTAACAAATATCTGCCTGGGCATGAGCAAAGAGACAAAAGTCGCTTTCGATAACGAACTTGCCCAAATGGTCGGCGATACCGGCACCAAAGTTCCGGGGCTGGGTGTAATTGCCTTTAAGGATGGCAAGGAAGTTTACAGCAGCTTTCATGGTGCAGCGATTATCGACAACGAAAATCCGCAAAATAACCGTCCCTTTACCCGGGAAAGCCGTTTCCGCGTAGCCTCTGTCTCCAAGATGTTTACCGTGTTCACCATTATGCAGCTTGTCGAGCAGGGCAAACTGGACTTGGATGCTGATGTGAGCACATATCTAGGCTTTTCGCTCAGAAATCCCCATTATCCTGACACACCTATTACCGTGAGAATGTTGGCTTCCCACCAATCCTCTTTGCGCGACGGCAAGATTTACAGTATTCCGCCGCAGATGGGGCTGCAGGAATTCTTCCACCGGGATGGCCGTTTCTACGAAAACGGCGCACACTTTGCCCCCAAAGGGCAGGAACCGGGTAAATATTTTGCCTATAGCAATCTGAATTATGGCCTGTTGGGTACCATTATCGAAAAAGTCACGGGCGAACGCTTTGACCAGTATCAAAAGAATCATATCTTAAAGCAGCTGGATATAAAAGCTGACTATCTGCCCAGTAATTTCAGCAAAAAGGAATTTCAGAAACTCGGTGCCGTGTATCAGAAAAAAGACGCTGCCGGGGTCTGGAATGAAAATGGCCCCTGGCGTGCCACGCAGGACGGTTACCCCCAGGGACAGCCGGCAAAAGACACCGTTACCCTGCAAAACCCTTATGCCGAAGACTTCCAGAATACCTACAGTCTGAAAGATTATATTCCCGGCACCAATGCTACGATATTTTCCCCGGCAGGCGGCTTGCGAATTTCCTGTGAAGAACTTTCTCATGCCCTTTCTATGCTGCTTAATGATGGTACCTACAACGGCAAGCAGATTCTATCCCCGGCTTCGGTCAAGACCATGCTGGGGCGCGAATGGATTTATGATGCCAACACCAAAAACGGTGCTACCTATGGCGGCACGATTCTCTCCTACGGTCTGGGCATTTACCAAATGGACGGCGACAGCACAGCCCGTTTCTGCAAAGATACGGAAATTGATCTGGCAGGCCACACCGGTGAAGCCTTTGGCCTGCTCTCCATGCTAGCTATCCGTCCAAACACCAAAGATGGCTTTGTCTTCATTATGAGCGGTGAGGCGGTTGAAGAAGACGAAGACGCACGTAGCGCTGGTAAATTCAGTAACAACTACATTTGGGAAGAACGCCTTGGCGATGCCATTTGCCGCCATGTATTTATCCATTGATTATCATATCGTAAGATTTCCACGTTTTTTCCATAGCCATCATCCTCCGTAAAGTTTACTGATTTGTAAACACTATACCATACCTAATAATTTTTCTCCACAAAGGAAAAATCCTTCTATATGAATCGGAAAGGCGCAGCCATAATCGGTTGCGCCTTTGATTTTTCGGATAAATTATTTTTTAGGCCTGCCCTGCCCCTTGCGGTTGTGCCTCTTTTTTCATCATAGCATTGGCCAGAAGTACCAGTAACAGGAAGCCCAAAATACCGGCAACGATAGCAGCTTCGCCCAAAGCTCCCAGATTGCCTAACAGAATGCCCGGAATAAGGTAGTCCGTGTCGGCAAAGGTGGAACTAGCCAGACTCAAGTTGCCCAAAAGCGGCAAGATGTAGAGTGGCAGCCAGCTAAGCAGCAGACTGTTGACAGCCGCACCAATAACTGCACCACGGCGCCCGCCTTTGGCATTACCGTAAATAGCCGCCGCAGCACCACAGAAGAAATGTCCTACAACACCGGGAATGATAACTACCGTGTGCATAGCGACCATGGCAAACATGGAAAGTGTCCCTACAATGAAGCTGACAAAGAAGCCCAACAAAACGGCATTCGGTGCATAAGGAAAAATGATAGGCACGTCCAGTGCCGGTTTAGAATTCGGTACAAGTTTCATCGCAATGCCCTGGAATGCCGGCACGATTTCTGCCAAAATCATGCGCACGCCCTGAAGAACCACAGCAAAGCCTGCCGCAAAAGTACCTGCCTGAATAATAGCAAAGACCAGATAGTTCGTTCCATGGCTCAATTCACCTTCCACAAAAGCCTGACCGGTCATCAGGGCCAGAATAAGGTAAACCGCTGCCATAACGATAGTAATAGAAACCGTAGAATCACGCAGGAAGGACAAGCTCTTGGGGACATTGATATCTTCCGTGCTGTGTTCCTTGTTGCCGAAATGTTCACCGAACCAGCCAGCCAGCGCATAACCAATATTACCGGTGTGCCCCATGGAAACACTGTCACCGCCAGTAATGGCCTTCATATAAGGCTGGCAAAGCGCCGGTGTTACCGTAAGCAAAGTTCCCTCAAAGATGCCGCCCAAAATAACGGTCATAATTCCCGGCTCGAAACCTGCGGAAACCAGAATTACTGCCGTAAGACAAGATACATAGAGCATAGCCTGTCCCGTAAGAAAGATATACTTAAAACGAGTGAAACGAGCCAGCAGAATATTTACAATCATACCAGTAAACATGATCAGTGCGGTAAGTGAGCCATATTCCACTAAGGCAATCGCTACCACAGCCTCATTACTAGGAACTACCCCCTGTACATTCAAAGCGAATTGAAACATCTTGGCGAAAGGATCAAGGGATGCGCAGAGGATACCTGCACCACCAGTAAGAATAAGAAAACCTGCAAAAGTCTTGATTCCACCTTGAATTACAGCCGTAGTTTTCTTTTTCTGCAATACCAGTCCCAAAACGGCCAACAACCCTACCAAAAGTGCCGGAGTCTGGACGATACTGATGAATAAATTCTGTATGAGTTCCATCGAAAAATCCCTCCTGCTAAAATCTTAAACAAAATTTTACTCTATGCCAACAGGACTAAAACGCTCTTAGGCCATGCCTTCCTTACGAAGAATATTTTCCACAGCAGTCTTGATTTCGGCCTGATCAATCAAACTCTTGAGCAGGACTACTTTATCCTGCGGCAGGCTGGAAACCGCATCCCCCAGCGTGGATTCCACAAAGAAATAATCCGCCAAATCAGCTGTGGTACTGCCTACATCCGAATGGTCTACCGTAATTTC
>JAGAYB010000152.1 GCA_017940705.1 Selenomonas sp.
ACTGCTTCAGGAAATGCAGCAGGAGGGAGCAGAGGCTTTTATTCTTGGCTGTACGGAAGTTCCGGTGGCTGTTGCCATGTATGATTTGCAGGGCACGTTTATCGACTCCACGGAAGAACTGGCCAAGGCAGCGGTGAAATACGCGCAAAGTGAATAAGGATTTTATAGTTTAATATAAAACTTAAAGCCCTGCAAATGTATGTTTGCAGAGCTTTTTTTATGGGGAGTATTTACTTAAAGAGAACTTAATGAGCAAGAGCTTCAATAAGAGGAATTGCACCTTTTGCCATGGCTGTACCGTCATGGCCGACACCGGGGACTGTTATGAGCTGCCAGTTGAACTTCAGATTAAGGCTGGCGGCTTTTTGCTGTGCCTGATTGTAGAAGTTGCGTCCACGTTCCAGCCGGTTTTGTCCCTGAGCGTCAGCCTCCGGCGTTTTGCGCAGAACCTTGGAACGGACGGTATCATTTTCACCCAGCAGAATGACAACGGGCTTGGAGAAAGCATTGCGGAAATCCTTTTTGGTGGGTGCAAGCCCTTTTAAGCCGTAGGAATAGGTTATGTTTTCATCTGGCATGGTATACCAGCCGGAATTGGCGGCAATAATGAGGTCTGCCGAGGTTCCTTTATTCAACAGTACATAACGATGGATTAGCTGGGCACCGGCAGAGTGAGCAAAGATAATAACCTTGCTCTTCTGAGTGCCGGTTTGTTTCTTCGTTTCCTTGATGATGTTGTCTATGGCCGGGAAAATCCACTGTTTTTTGGGCTGTACATTGCCGCCCGTATTGTCATTGTCAATAACATTGCCAAAATTGTAATAGCGCACGCCGGGGAATTTGCTTTCGGTGAACTCCGGGCAGGCGATGAGAAAATTATACTTTTCGGCATATTCCTTCCAGCCCTGACAGTATTCTTCTGCATTACGCTTTAAGCCATGGAAGACGACGACGATAGGCCTGCCGTTCTGCCAGGATGCAGGCTTGTAGGTATAGACCTTCAGAGGCTCAGGTGTGGCACCGGCTGCCTCCGGCATGGAAAAACTGCTCAGACCGGCGGGGAGCTGCTGACTTTGCGCCTGTGCCAGCCCGGTTGGCGAAATCAGGCAGGCAAGTACCAGTAGCAGCCCCATAAACAGAGAATAACCCTTCATTAAAAAGCACTCCTTTCAAGGGTGTTAATAAATAAATAAATATCCTGCTATGAGCCAGAAACTTTCTAATCAACAGTTTCTTGCCCATAGTTTGTTTGGATATACTCCCAAAATTTAGTAACCAAAGGAAGATGTTTTTCTTCCTTCCGTCGTACCATAGCGATGTGTTTGTAGAGTGGTTCGGCTAAGGAAAGAGACACAACATCTGCGTGATTATTGAAATAGGAAAAGCCGCTTTCGGAGATAAGGCTCACGCCCAGACCAGACTGAACAAGGTCGATGCGCTGCCCAGGGTTGTTGCAGTAGGTGACAATATTAGGGGTGAAGCCTGTTTTGAGACAGGCTGCCATAAAGACATCATAGGAAACATTTTCTGCCGTGGGGAAGATGAAATTTTCAGCCTGCATTTCCTGCAGACTGATTTGCGTTTTCTCTGCCAGCGGATGGCCTGCAGGGAGAATGACTAAAAACGGCTCCTGCTGCAGGGACAGCAGCTCAAAATCAGCTGTGGGGAAATCATCGGGAACAGCCATAATGGCAATATCTATTTCGTGATTGCCCAGCATGTGACAGAGTTTTTTACTGAGGCAATTCGTCAGGGAAAACTGCATTTGGGGGGAGATTTCCGTGTTGAATTTGGAAAGAATATCCGTCAAGGGCAGTTTGCCCAAGCCGGTTATTACGCCGAGATGCAGTGTACCCTGATTGTCATGGGCGTAATGCTGCATCTGCAGTTCAAGATGATTTATATCGGCAATTATCTTTCTGGCACAGCGGTAAAATTCCTCGCCGGCAGGTGTCAGGGTAATTGGATGAGAAATGCGGTCGAGAAGTTTTACTCCTAAATCGTCCTCTAATTTGTTTATCTGTTGGGAAAGTGCTGATTGCGAAACAAAAAGTTGCTTGGCAGCTTTTGTGAAATGGTGGGATTCGGCTACAGCCATAAAATATTGTATCTGCCGCAAGAGCATGACGTATCACCTTTCTGCGTTTTTTTCAAGTTCGCAATCATTATATACTGTTTCGTCGAATTTTGTCCAATTAGATTGGCTAATAAATTTAGAAGAATTGCGAATTTTACATTTAATCTGACTGCCATTATGATAGTGGCATGGCCATGAAGCAAATTGAACAGACTGGAATTTAATGGGAGGTCGTTAAGTATGGAGCTGGAAAAGCAGCAATTTCTGGACGAGCTGGCCAAGCTGGTCAATATTGACAGCGTTTCTTCGGAACCAGAAGGTGCTGGAAAAGTTGCTGCCTTTATGAAGGAGAAGTACAAATCACTGGGCTGGCTGGTGGAGGAAGTCAGCCTGTCACCGGCCATTGCTCCCTGCCTGCGGATTGTCAACAGAGAGGCAGAACACTATGATGTGTTGCTGTTGGCGCACATGGACACAGTATTTCCTTTAGGGACAGCGGCTGAACGCCCCTTTAGGATAGATGGTGACCGTGCTTATGGACCGGGAGTTATCGACTGCAAGGCAGGAATGTTGAGCGGTTTTTACGCTCTGGCAAATCTGCAGGAACGTGGAGTGCTGCAGGAGGCCGCGGTTTGCGTGTTCCTCAATAGTGACCATGAGGGGATAAGCTCCCGCTACTCGGCTGCTTATTCCAAGGAACTGGCCAGCAGGAGCAGCTATGTTCTGGTGCTGGAGGCAGGCCGGGCTAACGGTAATCTTGTTCATAAGCGCAAGGGCATAGCCAGATACCACATAAATATCAAGGGCGTAGCGGCACATGCTGGTGTTGACTATCAAAAGGGCAGAAACGCTGTTGAGGAACTGGCTCATTGGATTATTGCCTTACAGTCAGCTACGGATTTTAGCAAGGAAACAACTGTAAATGTGGGTAAAGTCTGGGGCGGCACAGGGATAAGTGCAGTACCGGGAGAAGCCGGAGCTGCTGTCGATGTACGTTACTATGAAACCACAGAAATAGAACGTGTGGCCGATATAATGAAGCGCTTACAAGCGCATCCAGGTGTGGAGGGCACAGAGGCTTCGGTAGAGGGCGGCATAACGAGGCCGCCGATGCTGCCCACGGAAAAGACCATGGAACTCTGCCGCAGTATAGATGAAATCGGTCAGGAAATCGGTGTAAGTTTTGGCTGGACGGCCAGCGGCGGAGGATCAGATGGCAGCTTTGCTGCTGCTGGCGGTACACCGACGATTGATGGGCTGGGGCCTGTAGGGGGCGGCGCTCATAGTGACGGTGAATATCTGGAAATAAACTCCATAATTCCCCGTTATGAGTTGTTGTGCCGTATTATACAACATATTATCTGTCTGCGGTAAAAGGAGGAGAGCTTTATGTTAGCAATGGCTTTGGCACTGATAACAACAGTGGTCGTGGCTTACATGATTCTGCATAAGAAGAATGCCCAGACGGTGCTTTTTGCCGGTGGCATATTCTTGATGGCCATGACTATACTGCTGGGATATCCCTTGTTGGAGGGCAAGAAAACAACGGGAATGGTCTGGTTTGATATCTTCAAATTCATAGAGGATACCTTTAGCTCACGGGCGGCTGGTATAGGTCTGCTCATCATGGCTGTAGGCGGCTTTGCTAAGTATATGGAGCATATTGGCGCCAGCCGGGTGCTGGTTTATCTGTCGGCAAAGCCGCTCAGTATGATGAAATCTCCTTATTTGCTGCTGGCAGCCAGCTATGTGGTCGGACAGCTGCTGAATATCGTTATTCCCAGCGCCGCCGGTTTGTGTGTGTTGCTGATGGCAACCTTGTATCCTGTACTTACCAGTCTGGGAGTCAGCCGCTTATCGGCTGCGGCTGTCATAGCTACAGCGCCCTGCCTTGATCTGGGGCCGGCCTCTGGTACGGCGGTTTTTGCGGCTAAAACCGCAGGCCTTGACGTAGCTGATTATTTTGTCGGTGAACAGATTCCCATTGCTGTGGTTACGATTGCAGCCATAGCTGTGTCACATTTTCTTGTCCAGCGTTGGTTCGATCGCCGTGATGGTGTGGAGGCCAAGTCCATGGAGTTTATTGCGCAGGAAAAAGATGAGTCCATGCCGCCGGCCATATATGCAATTTTACCGCTGGTACCTATTGGGCTGGTGTTGGTATTCAGCAAGCTGTGTATTTCCACCATCAAGATGCCGGTGGTGACGGCTATGATAATCAGCATTGCTCTGGCTATGTTGTTTGAACTTATACGTACCAGGGATGTAAAGATGGTGTTTGACAGCATAAAAGTATTTTTTGACGGTATGGGCAGAATTTTTGCCACGGTCATCACGCTTATTGTGGCAGGTGAGACTTTTGCCTTTGGTTTGACTAAAATCGGCGCGGTGGACATGATAATCAGCGGCGCGCAAAGCTCGGGCTTTGGTGCAACCGCCATAACGCTGGTCATGGTAATCATCGTCTCTATAGCTGCTGTAATCATGGGGTCAGGCAATGCGCCATTCTATTCCTTTGGTGCTCTGGTGCCGGATATTGCCGCCAAACTGGCTATCCTGCCGGCAGCCATGATAACCCCTATGCAAATGGCATCCAGCATTGCACGCAGCGCTTCGCCGATAACGGCAGCGGTTGTGGCTGTGGCTGGTGTAGCCGATGTATCACCGGTTGACGTAGTGAAAAGAACGGTTATTCCGATGATGGTGGCACTCGTTACGTCTTTCGTTATGTCAGTACTGGTGTAATAAATATTTTAGGATAAAGAGGAGTGCAGATTTATGAAAAAATCAGTCGTATCCGTGTTGTCCGCTTGTCTGGTAATGGGGGCTGTTGCCAGTGTCAGTGCCGCAGCCAATCCCTTTGCCGATGTACCGGCAGACCATTGGGCGTATGATGCTGTAAGTACATTAGCAGCCGATGGGGTAATTGATGGTTATGGTGACGGCAATTATCGTGGTGAACGCAATATAACACGCTATGAGATGGCCCAGATGGTGGCAAAGGCCATGGCAAATGGCAGGGGCAGTGCGGCCGATAAGGCGCTGATAGATAAATTGGCAGCTGAGTTTTCTGCCGAATTGAATAATCTGGGCGTGCGCGTGGCTAATTTGGAAAGAAATGCTGATATGGTTAAGTGGAGCGGGGAGGCACGCTATACCTTTTACAGCCAGCGCACGGAAAATGCGAAAGGCGATACGGATTCATCTAATACCAATGAAGTATTACTGCGGTTGGAACCCCAGGCGGAGATCAATAAAAACTGGAACGTACATGCCCGTCTGGATGCCAAGGTCGATTTAAAAAATGACACAACGGATGAGGTTAGCTTAAAACGTCTGTGGGCGCAGGGAAACTACAAGAATTTTAGTATAAAGCTGGGACGTATTCCCTCAGGTACAAGCTATAACAAGAATCTGATGTTCTTTACGCAGCTGAGTGGTGTAGAAGTAAACTGCGGGGATAAAGTAAAGTTGCAGGCTCGGGCAGGACGTATAAGTACGGGTGATATGCGTTATGATGATGCCCTGAAACGGGCAACATCGCGCAAAGCCCCGGCGGATGCGGTGGATTTCCAGAGTTTGGCTGTGACTTACAAACCGGGTAGATTGTCTGTGACCGGAGCGTACTATCATTTTAAAACCGGTATGTTTAAGGATAAATTCTATAGTGAAAATGCTGATAAGGACAATGCTCATATTTGGGAATTAGCAGCTACATACCGTTTTGACAAAAATTTGGCATTGACTGGTGCCTACATGCGGAACACAGAGGCTGATCAATACAACCGCTCGTATTTGGTGCACCTTGATTATAAGGGTGCTAAAAAACAACAGCAGGGCTCATGGGGTGCTTATGCTGCCTACCGTTATCAGGGTGGGAATACCTCCATTGACCCTACATGTGATGGTGCATTCTTTAATACAAAAGGCATTGAGGTAGGCGCACAGTATACAATCCTGCCGAATGTTCAGGCTAAGGCTATTTACTTCCGGGGCAAGCAGCTGGAAAATGACCGGAAGGCAGAAAAATTATTCGGTCGTGTAGAATTTTGGTTCTGAGCCCGTATCATTCCTATAAATGTTGCACGTGAAACAATCCCCCTGCGATTTCGCAGGGGGATTGTTATGTTTATTATTTTTTGAGTTGTGTGCGGAAAAATGCAGCTACGGCTTTCGCCGCACCGTCAATGTCGTGATTGAAACCATGGTCTTCATCGTCGACGAGTTTTAACTGGCCATGGAAGTAAATCCGCTGATAACGCAGGCTGTAGGTGTAGGGGACAACCGTATCGCCGGTGCCGTGAATCATAAAGGCCGGGCCCTGATACTGGGAAGCAGTTTCATAGATGGGCAGGGTCTGGGCGGTGAGCACATAATTTTTGCCCATATTGAGACCTTTCTTGATGGGGATGGTTTCCGGCAGGTTGTGCAGGTCATAGAAGGTGCCCTGACATTCACCGCGGATAGCATCTTCACGCAGGACCGCGGCCGGAGCCATCAGCGCAAGGGCTTTTACCTTTTGCGTGCCGAGAATCCCGGCGGTCATGCTGGCCACAACTCCGCCCTGCGAGTGTCCCACAATGGAAATGGAGGACACATGAGGCAATTTGCTGGCATATTCGTAAACGCGTTTGGCATCTTCAATTTCATTGGGGACGGTCATATCCTGAAAGCGGCCTTCGCTCTTGCCGTGGCCATTGAAATCAAAGCACAGGGTGGCAATGCCCTCTTTGTCCAGATTTTTGGCCATAGCCTCTATGAGCGGTGTATCCTTGCTGGAGGTAAAGCCGTGCATGACGATTACCAGAGGATAGTCCTTGACGCCGTCAGGGGTCTGCAGCACGGCATCCAGTTTGCCGTGGTCACCGTCAATGGTTAGATGCTGACTTTGGGCAAAACCGGTATCACTGCCAGCAGAAATGATGCCTAAGGCTATTGCTGAAGCAAAGACGATTTTTTTTGCAAAAGAAAAATTCATTACGAAAACCTCCTTATATAGTTATGTTTATGTACGGATTTCATTTTATAGCAAATAAAATTATATGTCAATATATACATAGTTTACAAGAGCCAAGACAAAATGAAATAATTAGCTTGCATTCAATTTTATAGTTGGGTAGGATATAGATGTGTTCTAAATGTGTAAATACAGCGTGCTGGTGATGGGGAGGCGATAGGGTGCAGGCACAGGTATTAGTGGTGGCACCTTTTGGAGAACTGACTGAGAATGTAAGATTGGTCATTAAGGAGCGATTCCCACAGGAAATTGATTTGTTTAAAGTGATTGAGGCTGATTTGCAGGAAGCGGAACGACTGATTGGTCAGGGTGTTCCCCGGTCGGTAAAGGTCATTGTCAGCCGTGGCGGCACAGCCAAATTACTGGAGCAGATGAATGTGAGGCCGGTGGTCAGTATTCAAGTATCGGGGATGGACTTGATAGAGGCTGTTAATCAGGCCGGAGACTTGTCTGCCGTAAACAAGATTGGCGTGGTCGGTTTTGACAACATGGTATATGGCTGTGAAGCGCTGACAAATATATTGCAGCGCCCGTTTAGAGAGCTGGTCATAAGCAATGAACAGGATGTAGAGGCGTGTATAACGAAAGCCATAAATGAAGGCATGGATTTAGTCGTGGGCGATGCGGTATCAACCAGAGAAGCATTAAAGCATGGATTGGCGGCGAGTATTATCAATTCAGGCAAACAGGCTATTTTCAAGGCTTTGCAGGAGGCCTTGCTCATTGCGAATGTCAAGTGCCGTGATGAGATGAAAACGCATATTCTGCAGGCAGTGATAAACAAGTCTGTGGATGCAATTATCGCTGTTGATGAACATGGCTGCATTACCATTTTTAACCCGCAGGCAGAACTCATTTTTCATAAATTTAAATATGATATCGTGGGCAAACGGCTGTCTGATGTTTATCCGGCTCTGCTGGAAATCGTAAAACAGGATGAAGATGAACCCGTATTGGAGGTTTTTGGCCGGCAGTTATTGGTGAAATCATCGCAGATACAAAGCGATGGCCTGTTCATGACTATATACACCCTGCAGCAGGTATCAGAGCTGCAGCGGCAGGAACGAAGCATACGTAAGAAGATAATGGCGAAAGGCCTTACCGCTAAATACAGCATGGATGATATTATCGGCCAATCCACAGCCTGTCAAAATATGAAAAATAAAGCCATACGCTATGCGCTGACCGAATCAACGATACTCATTACGGGAGCATCGGGGACAGGCAAGGAAATGCTGGTACAGGGCATTCATAATCGCAGCCAGCGGGCGGCAGGCCCCTTTGTGGCGGTTAACTGTGCCGCTATACCGGAGAATTTGCTGGAGTCAGAACTGTTTGGCTATGCTGACGGGGCTTTTACCGGGGCTAAAAAAGGCGGCAGGCAGGGGATGTTTGAACTGGCACATGGCGGAACGCTTTTTTTGGATGAGATTGGTGAAATGCCTGCTTCCTTACAGGCAAGGCTGCTGCGTGTTCTACAGGAACGCGAGGTAATGCCTCTGGGCAGTGAAAAAGTCATTCCCATAGATGTGCGTGTGATTGCGGCAACCAATAAAGATTTGGGGAAGATGGTTCAGGACGGTGTTTTTCGTGAGGATTTGTATTACCGCTTAAATATTCTGCGCATACGCATGCCGGATTTGGCGGAACGGCAGGAAGACATACCGTTGCTGGTGCGTTATATGCTTCAGGACATGGCGGATGTAAACCCGGAAATTGCAACGATTGATGAAGATGCCATGGACGTACTTTGCCGGGCAAGCTGGCCCGGCAATATCCGCCAATTACGTAATATGGTTGAGAGAATAATGCTGCTGACCAATGGAAACCAGATAAGCAAGGAGGTGGTTTCGTTGGCGCTGGCGGATGAATATGCAGGTGACAGGCAGGACAGCAGGGAAAGACAGAGTAAAGAAAGCCAATGCCTGAAAGATTTGGAACTGGAAACAATGCGGCAGGTGCTGGCAGAAGAGGGGAATAATTACAGCCGGGCGGCGCAGAGACTGGGAATACATCGATCGACATTATGGCGTAAACTAAAAAACAAAAGATTATAAGGAGAAACTTGTTGCAAAATAAAACGACAACTGTCGCAATATGCAACAAGTTTCTTTTTTTATAGGTATTGCCGCTAATAAATACAGGCTTTCGCAAGTTGGCACGCATTATGCGATAGTTATTAGGGCGAAAGTTAAAGAGAAATCAGGTGATGACATGATAAAGATGGCGGTTATTGCCGATGACCTTACGGGTGCCAATGATACGGCCTTACAATTTGCCAAGCGGCAAATATCTGCCAGTGTGTTTTTGGGGATGGCCGATGTGGCTGCATTGACCAGTGAGGTACTGGTGATTGATTCTGACAGCAGGGATTTGTCACTGAAAGAGGCTTATGTTAAAACCCATAAAATTTGCGAGCAGCTGGATAAATCTCAGGTATCATGTATATTTAAAAAAATTGATTCTACGCTGCGCGGCAACTGGGGGGCGGAAGTACAGGCGATAGCTGATGTGGTAAAGCCTGAACTGGTGGTAATTGCCCCGGCGTATCCACTAAACAGAAGGATTACCGTAGGTGGTTATCATCTTATGGATGGTACACTTTTGGAGTTGACGGAGATTGGCCGGGCACCCAAGACGCCGGTTAAGGATTCCTATATACCTGAAATCCTGCGCAAGCAGGTTCCTGACTGTTTTTGCGCAGTGGTGGAATACAATACCATGCGCCAAGGGGCTGATAACGTTCGCAGCTTCATTCGGGATAATGCAGCTAGAGGACGCAAATGGGTGGTCTCTGATATTGCGGAAGAAAAGGACTTTCAGGTTCTGCTGGAGGCAGTAAAGGATTACAGGCATATTCTCTGGGTTGGCTCTGCCGGACTGGCTGATCACATGAGCGCTTTTTATGGCTGGCAGGGACATGGGATGCAGCGGATTCAGTCACGCCCGGGGCCGGTAATAATATGTGCCGGCAGTGTAAGCAAATCCACACAGGCCCAAATTGCTAAATTGCAGGCTGATTCCCCGGTATATTCCTTGCAGATTGATGCAGAACGGGCGCTGCAGGAATCAGATATCATTCCTGAGTACGCATGGGAACTTAGGGATGTCTTGCGCCGGGGGCAGGATGTACTGATTTTCACAGCTGCCAATGATGATGATGTGGAGAAGGCTGTAGCGGCAGGGCAGCGATTGGGGCTTTCCGGTAAAGAGGTAAGCGAGCATATAGCCGTAATGCTGGCAGAAGTTATTAAGCGGCAATCCCTTAGGGAATGTGCCGGATTGGTGCTTACCGGCGGAGATACAGCCGTGCATGTGTGCCGCAGTCTGGGGGTAGACAGGATAAATATATTGGCTGAGGTTGAGCCGGGCGTTCCTCTGGGCTATTTACAGGGGGAGGGGCTGGAGCCTTTGCTGGTAGTCACCAAGGCAGGTGCGTTTGGTAGTGAGGAGGCATTGTGCAAGGCGGCCGCTGCCGTACATGATGCCAGCTGTACAGCGGTAAAGCAGGAGGGATAAGGCAATGAAGAAACCCGTGCTGGGGATTACCATGGGCGATGCCGCCGGCGTTGGCCCGGAAATTATCGTAAAGGCCCTGATGGAAAAGGATATATATCAAAATGCCAGACCAGTGGTTTTTGGCGATTTAGAGATAATGAAGCGTGCTGTAAAGGTGACAGGAGCTGACCTGAAGTGCAATGGCATTCATGCTGTGGCTGACGGTGAATACAGGCATGGCATTATCGACGTGGTTGACTTAAATAATTTACCGGCAGATTTGCCTTTTGCGCAGGTAGATGGCCGGGCAGGGAAAGCAGCGTATGAATATATCGAAAAAGCCTGTCAGGGTGCGATGAGCCATGAAATTCATGCGATTGTGACAGCGCCGCTCAACAAGGAAGCGCTCAATTTAGGCGGCGTCCACTTTCCGGGACACACGGAGATATTGGGGCATTTGACAGGACAGAAGGATTTTTCCATGATGCTCACCAGTCCGAAACTGCGTGTTATCCACGTTACAACGCATATCGCATTTAAGGATGTGCCGCAGGCAGTAACGCAGGAACGGGTAGCCAAGGTCATTGCGCTGGCGCAGGAAAATCTGGTGCTGATGGGCATTGAAAAACCGCGTATTGCGGTGGCCGGACTTAATCCGCATTGCGGTGAGAACGGGCTCTTTGGCGATGAGGATGAAAGAGTCATCCAGCCGGCCGTAAGGGCAGCGCAGGCTAAAGGCTGGGCTGTAACAGGGCCTGTGCCTCCTGACAGCGTGTTCCATAGGGCGGCTAATCTGAATGAATTTGATATAGTGGTGGTTATGTACCATGACCAGGGCCATATTCCCATCAAGGTGCTTGGCTTTGACAGTGGAGTAAATGTAACGGTGGGCTTGCCGATTATCCGCACATCCGTAGACCATGGCACGGCATTTCCCGTAGCAGGGACGGGCAAGGCAAGTCCGAACAGCATGCTGGAAGCATTGCGGTTGGGTGCGCAGATGGCAAAAGTAAAGTTTAGCAAAGAATTGGCATAAAGCGGTATAAAGGAGCGATAGCGATGTTTGAGGCAAAAGGTTTGATTACCCCCGTAGTTACGGCATTGACGGACAAAGAAGAGTTTAATCCTGAAATGTACAAGGAGTTTATCAATCATCTGATTGAGGCCGGGGTCAGCGGCATATTTCCTCTGGGGACTAATGGCGAGTTCTATGCCTTTTCTCAGGAGGAGAAGCTGACGATTATTAAGACGGCTGTGGAGGCTGTCAATGGCCGTGTGCCTGTGTATGCAGGCACGGGCTGTGTTACAACCAAGGAAACCATTGAATTTTCCCGGAAGGTCATGGATTTGGGTGTGGATTGTCTGTCTGTGATTTCACCATATTTTGTAGCTGTCAGCCAGGAAGATTTGTACGAACATTACAGTGCGGTGGCCAAGGCCGTAGACCTGCCAATCCTGCTTTATAACATTCCGGCCAGAACCGGCAATAACATAGCGTTTGGCACCGTTAAACGGCTGCTGGAATTTGAAAATATCATCGGTATCAAAGACAGCAGCGGTAATTTTGATAACACTTTGAAGTACATTGAAAATACCGATAAGCGTATTCAGGTTCTGGCAGGCAGTGATTCGCTGATTCTCTGGACATTGCAGGCAGGCGGTACCGGCGCGATTTCCGGCTGTTCAAACGTTTTCCCGGAACTTATGGTAAGTATCTATAAATATTGGGCCGCTGGCGATATTGAGAAAGCCAATGAAGCACAGAAGAAAATTCGCCCCTTCCGCAATGTGATGCAGATGGGAAATCCCAACTCCGTGGTCAAGCTGGCTGTGAATATGCGCGGCTGGAAGGTAGGGCCTGCCCGGCAGCCGTCCAACTGCACGGATAAGAAAATTGCAGCGGCCTTAACCGAAGTATTCAAGGAATATTGAGGAGGGACAGAACATGGCAAAAGCACCGAAAATTGTTATTTCTCACCGCCTCCATGATGACGGTATGGCGGTACTGGAAAAAGCCGGGGCAGAGGTTGTTATTGTCGGCTCTGGTGAACCTCAGGATATGCTGCCGCATTTAAAGGATGCTGACGGAGTGATTATACGTATAGGCTCCATTGATAAAGAAACCATGCTGGCCTGCCCGAATTTAAAGGCTATTGGCCGTCCGGGAGTCGGCGTGGACAGTGTGGATGTCGCCGGGGCTACGGAACTGGGGATTCCCGTAGTCATAGCTCCGGGAGCCAATACGCGCTCTGTGGCGGAACACGCGATGGCCATGATTTTTGCCTGCGCTAAAAATATGCTGGTATGCGACCAGGAGATGCGTAAGGGTAACTTTGGCATCCGCAGTGAGTACAAGGCCTACGAACTCTACGGCAAAACGCTGGGACTTATCGGCTGTGGGCATATCGGCAAAATATTGGCGGAATTGGCTACGGGCATTGGCATGAAGGTATTGGTGTATGACCCCTACCTCAAAGAGGATGTGGTACAGAGCTGGGGGTATGGTTATCGCGCTAGTATGGAGGATATTTTAAAAGAGGCCGATGCAGTCTCCGTGCATACGCCGCTTACACCGGCTACGAAGGACATGATTGGTGAAAAAGAGCTGCATCTTATGAAGCCAACCGCTATTCTGGTGAATTGCGCCAGAGGCGGCATCATAAATGAACCTGCCTTGTGCAAGGCCCTCAGCGAGAAATGGATTCAGGCTGCAGCTACGGATGTGGTGGTACAGGAGCCCATTCGCACGGACGACCCGTTATTCAAATTGGAAAATATTATTGTCACACCGCACATGGCTGGTCAGACCAAAGAGGCGGCTTCGGGCGTGGCTACGCTGGCCGCGGAAGGTGTATTAGCGGTTTGCCGTGGTGAAAAATGGGACAAAGTATGTAATCCTGACGCTTATAAACATGCAAGATGGGGGGAGCAGTAATGAATAATTGTCAAATAACCATACCGGCAGTGACCTATGCCGGGCAAGGCAGCAGTGAGCGCCTTAGGGACATTATCAGGAGGGAGCAGGCAGAATACATTCTGCTTTTTGCCGACAAGGGAGTGCGTTCTCTGGGGCTCAGCGCCAAAATCGAGAAACTTTGTGCAGAGCTGGCGCAGGTAAAAATAATTGAAGACCTCACGCCGGAACCGGCGGTCAGCGATATCGAAAGGGTTTTGGCGGAAGCTGCCGGGAAAAAACCGGACTTGATTGTAGGCATCGGCGGCGGCAGCGTCATGGATGCAGCCAAACTGGCCAGCATTACGCTGGGGGCTGAATACACTTTGCGTGATTTGCTGGCTGACAGCAGCATTGCCCGTAAATGTGCCCCTGCGGTAATGGTACCCACGACCTGCGGTACGGGGTCTGAGGCTACCTGCAATGCTATCGTGGCAATTCCCGAGGAAGAGACGAAAAAAGGGATTGTAAACGACTGCATGATTCCCGATTATGTGATTTTGGACGTGGATATGATTGCCAAGCTGCCGCCTAAAATCATCGCGGCTACAGGCGTGGATGCTTTGGCTCACGTTGTGGAGTGCTTCACATCTAAAAAAGCGACACCGCTTAGCGATACCTATGCCAAAGAAGGTGCCGTCAAAATTTTCCGCAATATCCGCCGGGCTTACAATAATGCCGGAGATATGACCGCTAAGGCAGAGATGATGCTGGGAGCATTCTATGGCGGCGTAGCTATTACCGGCTCGGGGACTACGGCTG
Organism: Selenomonas sp.; assembly: GCA_017940705.1. The sequence goes on from JAGAYB010000152.1 coordinate 14,308, forward strand.
TACATGCCCTGTCATATCCCTTGGGGGGAAAATATCATATTGCTCACGGCGTATCCAATGCAATTCTCTTTGCTCATGTGATGGAGTTCAACAAAGATGCCTGTGCAGACAGGCTGGCACAGCTCTGTGATGCTGCGTATCCGGAAATGGCCAGGAGCAGCCAGCTGGAAAAAGCAGATTATATCATCAGGGAAATAGCGGCTATTGTCAAGGAAACCAATATCCCCACCAACTTGCAGGAATTTGGCGTTCAGCCTGCTGACTTGGATTTCCTGGTAGAAGCCGGCAGCCAGCAGACGCGTTTGCTGGTCAACAACTGCAAGGAGCTGTCACTGGCTGATATTCGCAGTATTTATCAGAAGGTCTTGTAATAGAGCAGCTTTCCATGAAGGGAGCGAGATGTATGAGAAGTGACTTTATCACCGGTCTTACAGGAGCGATATTTTCAGGCCTGTATCTATACGCCACCGCCAATGTCAAGATATTTGGCGGTGCGGCCACGGCCGGAGTAAATGCTCAGACGATTCCCAAGTTGTGGGGAACGTGCTTGCTGCTTCTGAGCGTTATCCTCATAGCCCGGTCAATTTACAAATACGTTAAGGGTGAGCGGGGCAAATCTGCCCGGGAACTTATTGAGGTAATCAGGGAACGGCGCGAAGTTGCCTATACTTTTATTCTGTTGATTCTCTATGCTGTACTGATGAAACCTGTGGGGTTTATTATTAGCAGTATTGTATATGTATATTTGCAGATTTGGGTATTGACACCGATTACTGCGCGCAACAAACGGATGCATTATATAGCAGCAGGACTGGCAGTATTTTTTTCCATTAGCTTATATTATGTGTTTACCAAGTACCTGATGGTCATGCTGCCGCCAGGGATATTACGATAAGGGGGCGCTGTAAATGGATCCTTCGATTTTAGTTCAAGGCGCTATGTCTGTTTTTGCTGACCCACTGACCATCGGCTTCATTGTTATAGGTGTATTCGTAGGGATAATCTTCGGTGCTGTACCGGGATTAACAGCTACGTTGGCACTGATTATGTTTTTGCCGGTAACATATACCATGTCTCCTGTACAGGGGCTTTCGACATTGATTGCTCTGTATGTCGGGGGGATTTCCGGCGGTCTGGTGGCGGCGGTGTTATTGAATATCCCCGGTACACCTTCGTCCATTGCCACTACTTTTGATGGCACGCCGATGGCAGCTAAAGGGGAAGCCGGTAAAGCCTTGGGCGTAGGCGTGGTTTTCTCCTTTGTCGGTACGATTTTCGGCCTGCTGATGCTGGTGACGGTTTCGCCCGTTCTGGCCAGTGTGGCGATTAAGTTTGGCGCTTTTGAGTACTGTGCTGTAGCAGCTTGTGCACTGGCGCTGGTAATCAGTCTGGCCGGCCGTGATTTGGTAAAGGGGCTGATGGGGGCATTTCTGGGGCTGATGATAGCAACGGTAGGTTTGTCTCCGGTTGATTCCATGAAACGGTTTACCTTTGGGATGAGCGAACTGACCAGCGGCTTTGC
>JAGAYB010000153.1 GCA_017940705.1 Selenomonas sp.
ATTCAGCGGATAAAGCACCCAATCACCTTCCACGTTTGTGAATACCTCTCAATTACGAATCGGATTCATAAATTTCTACTGCTTTTATTATACTCTATACAGCTGTGAAAAAAAAGCAGAAATCGACAATTTTTCGACTTCTGCTTTTGGAGATTTCTACAAGGATTTGCTCACTTCTGCTTCTTGTAAAGTTTGCCTGTATGAGCAATAGAATTCATGAGCACCAGTTTCCACTGACCGTTTTTATATTCGAGCACATTTACGCAGGTATTATCCTGTTCAAGCTGATTATAATGTTCCAAGCCAATCCCCAGCACATTACACAACAACGCCATATTCCCCTTGCTATGTGCTCCGATAAAAATGGTCTTGCCCGGATAACGCGCTACAGCATCATCCAAAGCAGCCCGATAACGCTGTGCCAGCTGCTGGAGAGATTCTCCTTCAGGCAGCTGCATTTTCCACGGCTCCTTATTCCACATTTGCGCAGCTTCCGGTTCCTGTTTGGCAATGTCCTTCTTATACATCCCGGCCCAACGGCCATAGTTGATTTCTTTAAGGCGGTCATCGGTGTAGCTAATCTTCATCCCTTTGGCCTGCGCACATTTCTCCGTGGTCACATAAGCTCTTTTCAGCGGACTGGCTATGAACACATCAATGTGCATATTCTTGATACTCTTAGCCAGTAAATCAGCCTGTGACAGCCCGGTTTCATTCAGCGGAATGTCCAAAAATCCCTGATAGCGATCAGCCTTGTTGTAATCGGTCTGACCATGACGCACTAAAATGACATAGGTTGCCGGTGCCTTTGCCGCCTGTACTACAGGCAGCGCCGCAAAAAGACTACACAGCAATACAACTGCCGCCAGCAAGCGTGGGAATGTCCATTTCATCTGCATCGTAAAACCTCCTCTTTTTCCCAAAAAGAAACTTGAAAAGCCTTGCTCCTCAATCAAGGGATATGATTTTATTTTTCAGCACATAGACCAAAGCCTGCGTTCTATCCTCAACCTTCAGTTTGCGCAAAACTCTGGTCATGTGATTCTTGACAGTTTTCTCACTAAGTCCCAGGGTCTTGGCGATATCCTGATTGGAAAAGCCCTTGGCCACACATTCGAGCACGTCCATTTCCCGGGCGGTCAGGCGTTCGCCGCGGCTCTCATCCAGCATTTCCCTCGCTCTCGTTTCCAAATCATCAGATACAGCGGCACTGCCGAACAGGCGTTCTGCCAGCTGCGGATAAACAAAGGGATTGCCCTCATTTACCATGTGAATGGCCTTCACCAGCACCGCCGGTTCCACATCTTTGAGCAAATAACCCAAAGCGCCGTTTTTCAGCATCTCCAAAACGTAATTATCACTGTCGTGAATGGTTAGGGCAATGATTTTTGTTTCGCATTCTGCCTGTTTCAGCTGATTCACGACCTCCAGACCGCTAAGCCCCGGCATGTTGATATCCAGCAACAGGATATCCGGCTGCAGCATCAATGTCCGGGCTACGGCTTCCTGACCGTCCTCAGCCTCGCCGATGACCTCAAAGCCGTCCTCAAAATTCAGCACTCGCTTTATGCCCTGACGCAACAGTGTATGGTCATCAGCTATCAATATTTTTATTGCCATTATTACTGCCCTCCATATTCATATCTATGATTTAGGCAACACATGAGCTTTGAGGAATATCATAACCTCCGACTCCGTGTGACTATGTTGTACATGTTTAAAAAAATTCCCCAATATGGGGATATCCCCCAAAAAGGGTATCTTGCTCATGGTACGGGACTCTTCACTGCCGATAAGTCCGCCAATCACCATGGTCTCCCCGTCCTGCAGGCGCACGGTTGTGTCAGCACTGCGCTTTTGAAAGCGGTAGGCCTTCAAATCCGTAACAAACTCCGGCGTGCTGACCTCCGTATGCACCTGTGCCGTTATTTCCCCATTGGCGTTTACCCTTGGGGTACACCGCAGGATTATGCCTGCCTGCCGGTACGTCACCGTCGTTGTCGTGGTGGAATCCGTCACTGACTGGGTGGGCACCGGCACATCACCGCCGATGTTGATTACGGCCTCATGTCCCTGTATGGTAGTTATATTGGGCCGGGCCAGTATATCAGCCTTGCCGTCTGCTACCATAGCATTCAATTTCGCACCGAAGTAAAACTCAAAGGGATATCCCTCCGGGCCGCGGCCAAACTGGATAATGCCGGGAATATTCCCCGGTTTGCCATTGTAGGAGCGTCTTGTTTCATAATCAATGCGCTCATTGCTTTTGCCTGCATTGCGATAAGTCTTGCTGTGCTCAGGATAGTTGGGCAGCTTGGACCATTCCCACTCAATTCCCAAATCCCTGGCCGCATTTTTCGACAGCGCCACAACCTTGGCCTCCAGCGACACCTGCTCGGCAGGTACGTCCAGCCTGCCCAAAACAGACTGGAGTTCACGGGCTTCGGCCTCTGTGCCGTAAAATACCACCGCCTCCGTGGCATCGTCCACGATTACCCGTTGGTTTTCGGCGGTACTGCTGTCCGTCTTTTTAGCAGACTTATCGTCCTTTTTATTGTTCGGCAGATTATCCGATTTTCCTGCCAGGGACAAGGATAAATTTGCCACTCTGGCCAAATCATGCGGATTGGCATAACGCGACTTATAGATATGCACCCGGCGGTTGCGCCCGTTTTTGGCCGGTGAGGTAACCACATAGACATTGTCGTATCTTTCCAGCAGCAGCCCTTGGGAAGCGGCCACCAGCTCCATGATGCGCTGGGGTTCCTCCTCCACACGCAGTGTCACTTTCCCCAGCGCGGTATCACCTAAAATCAGATTAAATCCGCCCAGCCGGGCCGCCGACAGCAGCACCGCCCCGGCATCTGCCTCCTGCACATTCATATTTACCGGCGTGGCAGAACAGCAGGCTGCACTTACGGCAAGCAAGCCGGACAATAAACCACTGATAAATAACCTCCCAAGATGCATCATTGTTCCCTGCTCCCTTCCCCACCGGATGTTATATCAAGGCTTCGCTCCTGCCCGTCACGAGCTACGACCACTGCTGACCTGCCAATGGCTGTAACCTGCCAGCCCTTGACCGTCTCGCCTGCCGCTGCCGTAACAGTCATACCGTCTACGCGCAGCAGTGCCAGACGCTTACCGTCGCCTTCGGCAATACCGCAGAGAGCAATGTCATTCCCTCTCTCTTTCACCGCAGGGGGCTGCTGACGGCTCGTCACTACGGGCGCAGTCTTTTTCTCCACATCTGTGCCCGAAGCCGTCCCCTCCTGTACAGATACCAGACCGCCAGCCGCCTCTGCCTCGGTTTCATGCAGCAGGGAAAAGGGATTGCGCAAGGGACTGCTGTTATTCGCTTCTGCCAGCCCCTTAACCTTTAGCGGCTCATGACCGCTGTCCTTAACGGCTTCTTTCTGCAGCACAACAGGGGGCTCAGGTACGCCATCAGCATACCATGCCCCTGTCAGCAGCAACAGCAAAAGAATCAATACAGCTAACGGCTTACGCCCTTTCCCCTGCTTAAAATTCATACTTTCGCCTTCTTTGTCCATTTATAGTGGAATTTATTTAATAGTATTATACTCTATATAAACCATTTTTACCACTCATAAATAGCAAAAGACCGCCATCAAACAGACAGCGGCCCTGTTATAAATTATAAGCTATCAGCTTTTTATTACCAAATCGTCAGCCGTCAGCGTTCCTTCTTTAGCCTTCTGCGACAATTCTGCCGTAGCGGTAAAGAGTACATCACTGGAACTATTGAGCGCCGTTTCACAGGAGTCCTGCAGGACGCCGATAATGAAGCCGACACCTACCACCTGCATGGCGATATCATTACTGATACCAAAGGAGGAGCAGGCCACCGGAATCAAAAGCAGCGAACCGCCGGCCACGCCGGAAGCACCGCAGGCACCCACAGTGGCGATGATGCACAGCAGCAGCGCCGTGGGCAAATCCACATTGATGCCCAAAGTGTGGGCACAGGCCAGTGAGAGAACCGCAATGGTAATCGCGGCACCGCTCATGTTGATGGTAGCGCCCAGCGGAATGGAGATGGAATACGTATCCTTGTTGAGGTGCAGACGCTCGCAGAGTTCCATATTCACGGGGATATTAGCTGCCGAGCTGCGCGTAAAGAAGGCGTAAATACCGCTTTCACGCAGCGTGGTAAGCACCAGCGGATAAGGATTGCGATGAAGGTGCAGATACACAATCAACGGATTCATGATGAGGGCCACGGAGAAAAAAGCCCCCAGCAGAACGGCCAGCAGATGGAAGTACCCCATTATAGCCTCTGCGCCATTGGTACCGATGGCATCCGCCACCAGCCCCATAATCCCGAAGGGCGCCAGACGGATTACCCATTGCACCAGCTTCGTTACAGCCTTGGCAAAATCATTCAGCGTAGCCTTGGTCGTATCCGATGCGCTATGCAAAGCAACGCCCGTCAGCACACCCCAGGCCAGAATACCGATGTAATTGGCGCTGGCAATGGCATGAATGGGGTTATCCACCACATTAAGCACCAGATTGTGCAAGACTTCCAAAATCCCGCTTGGCGGCGTAAGTTTTGCATCAGCCAGCTGCAGGTGCAGCGTCGTTGGGAAGGCAAACGAATAGGCCACCGCCACCAGCGAAGCAAAGAAGGTGGCCATGATATACAGTCTTACAATCGGCCGCATGGACGCACTGGCATCAGCATTTTTCTGCGCCATGGCATTCATGACCAGCACAAACACTAAAACCGGTGCAAC
>JAGAYB010000154.1 GCA_017940705.1 Selenomonas sp.
AAACATCTTATTCTCCATGAAAGCTCTCTCCTTTACGATTCAATACACGATTAGGTTACTTTGATGCTCTATGCTTCCAATATAATATATATTTCCTTGAAATGTTGTAACATTTGTTACATTTCTGGAGGCTCCAAGATTTTCAATCATGATTTTACCATTCAACCGTAAATGTCAATTATAGCCTCTACCACAAATCTCTAACTATGTCCAGCCCATCAATCCACTTCCCATCAGTGTTGATTGCTTCCACGATATCTCTTGTGATATATACCTGTGCTGGGCACGCTTCTATAAATTGGGAACAGGCCAATTCCCTCCGCGCAGCCGGCAGCTACGAAGAAGCTATCCAACTGTATACCAAGGCCATACATATCAATGAGCGCATAGGCGGTTATGCCGGGCGCGCCTATTGCCGGTTCCTGCTTGGCGACTATGAGCAGGCCGAGCGTGATGCCAATACGTCCATGTACAACCGCAGCGCTAAGGATTTAATGCAGCCCGGCATGATGGGCATGGCCGAATATGTGCGCGGTGTCTGCCGCTACCGCCGCGGCCAGTTTACCGAAGCAGAGGCTGACCTGCGGGCAGCAGCCTCCAGCCGCTATGGCACGGATGAAGTCAGGCAGATGTATCAGGACTGCCAGCAAAAAGCGGCAGCGGCCAGAGAACAGGCTGTCATTGACAAGGTGAAATCACAATTTGCCACTGTCAATCAGACCATCAGCGAAGCGCTGAGAACCAATAAAATCAAAGCCTACGATTTGTCCAATGGGGATAGCTGGTGGCGTTCAGACGCTGACCGGCAGGACTTTGAAAAAACCATGCAGCGCACTGCCCCCCTTGAAGGTGCGACTGTGCTGCAGGATTTTACGAAATATCTATGGATAAAGGCTTCGCCGGAAGATAAATACATGGATATCGTAGCCTTTGTGCCGCGTCATACAGCTATTACCGGCGGTGATGGAACCATTTACCGCGACAAGGTTGTTTTGGTTCAGGTATCATCTGTTCCCCGTGATATCAAACTGGTAGCTGACCTGCCACCCTGTACGATACGCACATGGTGGAAAACGGCGGTCTGGCACAAATTACGCATAGCGGCGAAAGTAAGGGCTATACGTGGGAATCACTGGCACAGGAAAATATTCGCCAGCAGGAGAAAAAATCCTACAATGTAAAGGTCATACCGGGATTGCCTGATGACTACCGTATTGTACCAACTTCCAACCCGTGGATGTACAGGCTGGATTACATCGGCGGTAACAGGACGTTGTGGCTGTATCGTATTGACGTACAACTGCCGCTGCTGCAATAGGTTATAATATGACAACACAAAACGGGGCTGTTGCACGTAATGATATGCAACAGCCCCGTTTTTCAGTTCATCATTGACTACTATTTGACGCTGCCATGAAACCACATTATACTTGATTCAGAATAGTTATAAAAAGTAGAGGACAAAATCCCCATAGTACGAAACAGCCAAGCGTCAACTTTTTGCTATGCGCCGGATATTGGGAACGGCTGGCAGTAATCGCGGTAAACCTGCCAGATTTTTTAGGAAGGGTGTTTGTTTTGAAAATCGTAATTGCAATGGATTCATTCAAGGGCAGCCTGAGTTCTCTTGCAGCAGGAAATGCCGTTTGTTCCGGCATTCTTCGCGTCTATCCGGATGCAAAAATCCAGGTTCTGCCCTTGGCCGATGGCGGTGAAGGAACGGTTGAAGCCCTCACACTCGGCCTGGGCGGTGAGCTTCAATCTATAGAAGTAACAGGCCCTATCGACGGGCAAAAAGTCACAGCCCGCTATGGCATTTTACGGGACAAAAAAACAGCCATCATCGAGATGGCTGCTGCAGCAGGTCTTACCCTGCTTCCCCCTGAAAAACGCAACCCCATTTATACCACGACTTATGGCGTTGGTGAAATCCTGCGTGATGCCATACACAAAGGCTGCCGTCATTTCATCGTCGGCATTGGCGGCAGTGCCACCAACGATGGCGGCCTGGGCATGCTTCAGGCTCTTGGCTGGCAGATGCGAGACAGCTTGGGAAAATCCGTATCCCATAATGCTCTGGGTCTGGAAAAATTAGCTGTCATTGACGATTCGACTGTACTGCCGGAACTAAACGAATGTACGTTCCGTATCGCTTGCGATGTGACCAATCCCCTTTTAGGACAGGAAGGCTGCAGTGCTGTATTTGGCCCCCAAAAAGGGGCACCTCCTAATCTAATTCCCATAATGGATAAATGGCTGCAGCACTACGCCGAGCTGGCAAAAGAAAAGTATCCGCAGGCTAATCCCCAAGCGCCCGGAGCCGGGGCTGCCGGCGGACTGGGATTTGCTTTTCTGACTTTTACCAGGGCTGCATTAGAATCGGGCATTAACATCGTCATGAAAGAAACACGGCTTGAAGAACAGATTGCTGCTGCTGACATGGTTATCACCGGCGAAGGCTGTCTTGATGGACAAACCATAATGGGTAAAGCCCCCATCGGCGCAGCCCGAATCGCCAAAAAATATGGCAAGCCTGTCATCGCTTTTTCCGGCTGTGCAGCCCCTAAGGCCAAACTATGCAACGACCACGGCATAGATGCCTACTTCCCCATTCTGCGGCAGATTACCACTCTGTCACAAGCCCTTGAACCAACGAACGCTCAACAAAACCTGACGGATACCGTGGAGCAGGTTTTCCGGCTTATCAAAACTACCTCAAATCAGCAGCAACGGCCATAGATGCCATACTCTCCATCTGTAATCTCTCTTGCATCGCACCTCCTCAGTGCGTAACATTCAAGCCACCGGTATTATAATTGCCCTCCCCCTGCGAATTCTGCTGAGCACCGCTGTTGTTGCTATTATCCTGACTGTATCCCGGTTCGGAATTTGCCGGAGCCGGATTATTCTCGGAACCACTGCTGCTGCACGTGAATATTACGCGCAGCAGCCCTTTTTTAGCCTAATCAACACCCTTTAGCCAAGGTAATATCAATCAGTCCGCTCCTGGTATCAAAACTTCCTTTATACCCTGTACTGCCATTCCAAATCACCCTGTCCCCATCGCTTTCATCTGGGCGCCCGTAATGGACACAAAGTTTATGCAGCACCTGTGCAATTTCCGCCGTATCCAGCCGGACGGCATGCCGCGGACTTATGCTAAGACTCTCAATACGGCCATAAGCATCAACAGACTCATGATATGAAGTCACACCGATATTGCCATGAAATTCCTCAAACACATATCCCTTGCGCTGCAGTAATGTCGTATATCCCGGCATATCCGCCACATAGGTTCCCACCCGTGGCAGCGAATTCAATGCGTTCACATAGCTGCGCCCGGCACCAGCCGCCAACACAGACCCCGTACAGAACACGACAGCCAAAGTAATCATCATAAAAATCCGCCATAATTTTCCCATGCTGCTTCCTCCCTTCCCTTGTAAACACCGAAAATCGTCTGAATTTTATTCTACTACTATAATAAGGGATTTCACGACAAAAATCAAGAATTTTTCTAAATAAATGTCGGATTTTCTAGTAGTAAATCTAAGCATTTGTCGTATTGTGCCCAAATCTCTCCAACTATTGTTTTGACCTGAGGAATTTACAGCATATAAAAAGCCTGAGTACGTTGAATCAACGCAACTCAGGCTTTTTTGCCGCACACGGACACCTTAACACATAAATACTAATTTTTGCTTACGCCAGATACCGTACCTCCCATTCTCCTGACCCAAATACCTGACTGGTTCCATTCTTGAAAGCCAGCCCTTCTGCTGCCTGCACGCACGCTCCTTCCGGCAGCGTCAGCCGGGCGCCGGCATTAGGCGGCACGGTCATTTTCACCGTTATCTCCTGACCAGATTTTTCCCATTTGATTGCCGCCTTGCCATAGGGGGTTTCATGGCAGGCTTCAGCAAAGCCCAGACTTCCTCCCGGCTGCGGATGGAAGTTGATGAGCTTATAGCCTGGCTCGCTTTCGTCATAATCAAGACCGGCGCCATAGCGGTAGAGCCAGTCTCCGATTGCACCATAAGCATAATGGTTAAAGGAATTCATATCCGGACTGCAGAAACTGCCATCAGGCCGCTTACCGTCCCAATGCTCCCAAATGGTTGTAGCTCCCTGCTTCACCGGATAGAGCCAGCCGGGGAATTCCTCCCGTTCCAAAAGTTTCCACGCAGCTGCGGTCTGGCCATTTTCCGACAGGGCTTGACACAGGCAAGGGGTTCCCATGAAGCCTGTCACCAGATGACCGTCTTTTTCCAGCAGGTCTGCCAGTTCCTGTGCCAGCTTTGGCCTTATATCGGCAGGAACCAGTTTATAGGCCAGCACCATCGCATAGGCAGACTGGGTTTTCACCGTAAGTTCGCCATCCGGCAAATAGTTTTCCCGGAAGCGGCGCAACAGCTTTTCCAGTTTCTGATTGAAGGCCGCCGCCTCCTGCAAATAACCCAATATTTTGGCACTGCGGGCCACAATCTCCATGGACACCAAGTGATAGACCGAGCAGGTAAACGGCGTCGGGGTAGCGCCTAAGGGGGTCTTGCCGTCACCATCCAACGCCAGCCAATCACCAAACTGCATCTTGTAGTTAAACCTGCCCTGCTCGTCCATACGGGCATCCATAAAGGCCACCCATTTTTTCATAGAATC
>JAGAYB010000016.1 GCA_017940705.1 Selenomonas sp.
AAGCATCATCACAACGGCGTTATGCCGGATTTTTCATCAGGAAGGGCGCAAGGTCGTGCCCTTTAAGGCGCAGAATATGGCGCTTAATTCCTACGTGACCAAAGACGGCCGGGAAATGGGCCGGGCGCAGGTCGCGCAGGCAGAGGCCGCCGGCCTGGAACCCATGGTGGATATGAATCCGGTGCTCTTAAAGCCGACGGGCAATTCCTGTTCGCAGGTGGTGATAAACGGCAAGGCTGTGGGCAATATGAGTGCTAGTGAATATCACAAGGGCTATTCGTTAAAAGCCTTTGGGGCGGTGACAGAGGCTCTGGCACGCCTGCAGAAAGATTTTGACACGTTGGTTATTGAAGGCGCAGGCAGTCCGGCAGAGGTCAATCTCAAAGCCAATGATATTGTCAATATGCGTGTGGCCAAACATTTAAATGCGCCGGTGCTCTTAATTGCCGATATCGACCGGGGCGGAGCTTTGGCCTCACTGGTGGGTACTTTGGAACTTTTGGACGAGGACGAGCGCGCCTTAGTCAAGGGGCTTATCATCAATAAGTTCCGCGGTGATGTGACGCTGCTTACGCCGGCCGTAGACTTTTTGGAGGAAAAGACCGGTAAGCCGGTGCTCGGCATTGTGCCCCATATTGAAAACATGGGCATTGATGATGAAGATTCCGTATCCCTTGATGATAAGGATAATGACGCCGCAGAACAGGCGCAGGCGGATTTGCATATCGCCGTTCTGCAGACACCGAAGATTTCCAACTTCACGGATTTTGACAGCCTGGCGGCGGAACCAGATGTCTCCCTGTACTATGTGCGTAAGGTGGAGGATTTAGGCAATCCCGATATGATTATCCTGCCCGGCTCGAAGAATACGACCGAGGACTTGCTGCATTTGCGTGAGTGTGGCCTGGAAGAGGCTATTCGCGAACAGGTGGCTAAGGGCACGCCGTTATGGGGAATTTGCGGCGGCTATCAGATGCTGGGACAGAAAATTGCTGACCCTTTGCATACGGAATCGGCCAACGATGAAGTGACAGGCCTGGGCTATCTGCCCATGGCCACGACCTTTGCAGCGGAAAAATTGACAAGTCAGGTACAGGCTGACTGTGTTAATTTTTCTTTTCTGGGCCGGCAGATAAAAGCTGAGGGCTTGCATGGTTATGAAATTCATACGGGCGAAACGCAGTTTACCAGGGAAATGACGCACCCCTTTAAGCTGACTGACAGGTCAAATCAGACGGTGGCGATTCCCGAAGGTTTGACATGTCAGCTTGACGGTCAGGGACAGGTGACGGGTACCTATATTCATGGTATTTTTGACCATGACACGTTCCGCCGTCAGGTATTAAATGTCCTGCGCGGCCGCAAGGGACTGGCGGATTTGCCTGTCCAGCGCAGTGTGCGGCAGGAAAAGGAACGGGCGTATAATCGTCTGGCCAGTGTGGTACGGGCCAGTCTCGATATGGAAAAGCTGGCGCAGATTATGGGGGAAACTTCATGCTGACAGGAATACTGGCTTTTTTAGTGGACTGCATTATCGGGGACCCCAAGAGCAAGTGGCACCCCGTGGTGCTGATGGGAAATCTGATTTCCCTGTTGGAGCGCCTGTTTTATCACCCGGCGGATACGGACAGTCGGAAATTTGCCTGGGGCGCGGTGCTGGTGCTGCTGGTACTGTGGCTGACCTATACCGTTGCGGAAGGAATAATGCTCCTGTCCTACAGGATTCCCTGGAGCTGGGGGCCCATAGCTGTGGGTTCAGTTATGCTGTCCTTTGCTATCTCGCCTAAAAGTCTGGCTAAGGCTGGCAAGGAACTATACGGCCTGCTGCTGGCCGGGGACATGAGCGAGGCCCGGCGTAAGGTGGGCTGGATTGTCGGCCGGGATACGGATAAACTTGACGAACCGGAAATCGCCCGGGCTACGGTGGAAACCATTGCCGAAAACACCGTCGATGGCATTATTGCGCCCCTGTTCTTTTTCGTGCTGGGCGGAGTGCCTTTGGCTATGGCCTATCGGGCAGCAAATACGATGGATTCCATGCTGGGTTACAAAAATGATAAATACCTTTACTTTGGCCGGGCGGCGGCGCGGCTTGATGATGTGCTGAACTATATTCCGGCCCGTATCACAGCCGTACTCTTTATCTTTGCGGCGTGGATACTGGGCTATGATTATAAATTTGCTTACCGCATGATGCTCCGCGATGCGAAGAAACACCCCAGTCCTAACGGCGGTTATGCCGAGGCCACGGTGGCCGGAGCGTTGCATATTCGCCTGGGAGGTTACAACTCCTACTTTGGGCAGCCGCATTTTCGCGCCTATATGGGGGAACCGTTAGAGGTTTTGAGCATTAAGCATATCATGGGCTCAATCCGGCTTATGTATACGGCCACGGTTATGTTTATCATTGTCTGCTACGCCATGTTTGGCTTGTGATAAGGGAAGGAAATGGAATGAAATGAAATCATTTATTACCGCCCTGCAGTTTTTAACGCGGATTCATATCTGTACGCAACGGGACTTGACGGCTGAGGATTTTGGCCGCAGTACAAAGTTTTTCCCGTTGGTCGGGGTTATTCTGGGGACTATATATATGCTGGCCGCCTGGGGGCTGATTGCCGTATTCGGCTGGGCCAATCTGGTGACCACCCTGCTGATAATCCTGCCGGTGCTGCTGACAGGCGGGCTGATGCTCGACGGTTTTATGGATACCGTGGACGGTGTCTTTTCCGGCCGGGACCGGGAGCGTGTACTGGAAATCATGAAGGACAGCCGCGTGGGCTCCTTCGGGGTAATCGCCCTGGCCTGTCTGCTGCTCATCAACTGGACGGCGCTCCGTGATGTCAAGCTCATGCTGATTATGACGGCGCTCTTTGTCATGCCGATTATCGGCCGCATGGCCATGGTCATGGCCATTGCCTGCTTTCCCTATGCACGTAAGGAAGGTATGGGCAAAATATTTGCCGATATGGCCAATAAGAAAACCTTGCTGCTGGCAATAGCTGTGACACTGGCCTTTGTGGTTCCCTGGGGGCAGGCAGCTGTCGCCGCTTTGGTGGTGGGGCTTTGCTTTGCCTGGCTGGTGGGCCGCTGGTTGACAAGTCAACTGGGTGGGCTGACCGGTGACACTTACGGCGCCATTGAAACGCTGACGGAAACGGTGGTACTGCTGGTGTTCTGGGTGACGTCCTGGATACCGGGCGGCCTGCATATATTTTGGAGATAACGGACTCATGTTATGGAGGTGCTGGGTGTGAGTAATAAAAATTGGCAGTTTTACGATATGGTCATCAACGGCCTGCCACAGCGTGTAAAATACAATGAGGATACGGTAAACTCTTTGTTTATACCTTTGCTGCAAAAATTGACGGAGATACAGCAACGTGAGCAGCGCCGGGTAATGGCCTTTCTGGCTGCACCGCCGGCCACGGGAAAATCAACCTTGTTGCAGTTTCTGGAACAACTGTCACATGAGCAGGCAGGTACGCAGGCCGTGCAGGCTTTGGGCATGGACGGCTTTCATTATCCCAATGCTTATCTGGAGGCACATACGATAGAACGTGACGGAAAGACCATAACGCTCAGGTCAATTAAAGGCGCACCGGAAACTTTTGACGTGGCAGGTTTAAGGGCAAAGATACAAGAGGCCAAGCAGGGGAAATCCCTCTGGCCTGTATATGACCGCAAGCTGCACAATCCCATTCCTGACGCGCTTGTAGTAAACAGCAATATTTTGCTGGTGGAGGGCAACTGGCTGCTGCTCAATGAACCGCAGTGGCGTGACTTGCATGAACTGGCTGATTACACACTTAGTATAAAAGTGGCACCGGAACTCCTAAAAGACCGCCTTATTCAGCGCAAAATACAGGGAGGCCTGTCCGAAAAAGACGCTGTAAATTTCTACGAAACCAGCGACCGCCTGAATGTAGAACGTATATTAAACAATCAAGTCCCAGCCGATGAACAATGGCAAATGTTCGCGGACGGGGACTTCATAAAATGCTGATAATTTGAAACCGCACACGGCAGCAGGCTGTGTGCGGTTTTTGTCGCTTAGGGGATAACCGCAAAGTATTCTGAAAAATGAGTAATAGCATGATATAACTAGTTCATGGTATACGTTAATCTGATTCATACCCTTAAAAAGTGATTGAAATTTAACTAATGTGAGATTTCGATTGCTTTTTTCTCCAAATGAAGTGAACCTGGATGTTTTCTGGCACTGATACTGGCAATAGATGCATTTTAATATTGTTTGACACAGTTCAGCCAGTCATTCTTAAACAAGAAGAAATAATAATAATAGATTGACAATTACATATAACTTTGGTATAAATAATAAACGGGAGGTGTTTACGCTGCTGATTGATAGTGCAGGAATGCAAGAGTCAGTTTACCGCTGAAAAAGTGCGGCTTAGAAGGTTTGTACTTTTGATGTTGCGATTTAGTTACCGCCGTGAGGTGGCTTGGGGAATTTTGTATGGTGATATATTTATATACCGTTTGAACTTTAGATTATAATTTTGAGATTGAAAATCATGATGAAATATATGAATTTACTTTCAGGCATACTGGCACTTACCGCACTGTTGCACGATTGGGGGAAAGCAAATGACGCTTTCCAGGAATCGTTGCGAAAGAAGAAGGCGAGAGATTGCTACCGACATGAGTGGCTTAGCTGCAAGCTGGTGGAGAATCTTTGTGCTGCTGCTGATAACGATGCTGATTGGCTTCAGCAGCTTGCCGAAGGAAAAATTGATGAAAAGGCTCTTATCGAGGCAATACAAAAAAACTATGCACAGGAGATAGGTGAAATGCCACCTATTGCCAGTATGATTTGCTGGCTGATTTTGTGCCATCATCGAATGCCAACGCTGGAAAAGGATGATTGCGCTGGTTTCGTGAAAGCCGAGGGTAGTTCTTTTCAAGAGGTGCTTTCTTTAATTGAGCCTGAGTGGGGATATAAGAAAACTGAAGAAGTGAAAATCCCCCTGTTTTCCAAGGGCTTGTTGCTTGATTCGACAGTTTGGCTTCAGAAGCTGAAGGAGGCCAGTCAGGCAGTGCTGGATGAACAAGATGGGCTCCTGGAAATATGGGAAGCTGACAATACGAGAATTTTCTTATTGCAGGCGAGAATTTGCCTGATGCTGGCGGATTACACTGTTTCATCAGAGGAGGCTGATAAAACATGGAAAGGTGGGCGACATGTTTTATATGCTAATACCTGCCAAGGAAAGCTGAAGCAGAAACTTGCTGAACATCTTGTTCGTGTTTCTCAACAGGCTGTTCAGACAGCTATTGTCTTGCCGAAACTCATGGCTGGTATGAAACAGGCAAAAAATGTGGAAAAACTCCAACAGGCAAGTGCATTGCCAGATTTTGTCTGGCAGGACTTGGCAGTTCAGGCTGTGCGTGAAAATAAGGCGCAGATTGAGGATGAGGTCGGTTGGTTTGTAGTCAATATGGCTGGAACAGGCTGCGGCAAAACCTTTGCCAATGCCAAGCTGGCCATGGCTATCTCGAAAGATGGAGAATCCCTGAGGTATAGCCTCCTGCTGGGGCTTAGAAGCCTTACACTGCAAACTGGCGACGAGTATCGTAGCCGTGTAAAGTTGAACGAAGATGATATGGCTGTATTGATTGGTTCTGCTACGGTCAAGGAACTGCATGAACGCTTGAGAGTTGGAAAAGAAGAGTTTGAGACCGCTTGGGATGACAATAGTGATACTGCAAACATGAATGAGCTTTTGCCTGGTGATATTTATGGTGGCGTTGCTCAGGGAGAAGAGGTTTTGGCGGCACTATTTCCTCAGCACAATAAAGTTGCAAGCCAAAAGCACCGCAGATTGCTATATGCGCCTGTGCTGGTGTCCACCATCGACCATCTTATGCCAAGCACGGAAAGCATTCGCGGGGGACGTTATATGCTGCCTGTGCTGAGGATGATGACGGCTGATATTGTCATTGATGAGATAGATGATTTCACAGGCAGTGATTTGGTAGCAATAGCAAGGCTTACGCATTTGGCTGGCATGCTGGGGCGCAATGTGATATTGTCATCGGCAACTATCCCGCCTGATTTGTCTGAAGGCTTGTTTTCTGCCTATAAAAGTGGACGGGCACTTTATGCTCGTTTCTTTGGCAAAAGCAATGCTATCAACTGTGTCTGGTGTGATGAGTTCATGACTGAAGTAAAACTGATGGACAACCAAAAAGCAGATGATTTCAGGATGGCTCATGCTGCATATGTTGAGAGCCATTGCAAGAAACTTCTGGTTCAGCCGCCGAAAAGATGGGCCTGGATAAAGGATTGCAGTGATATTTTGAACAAAACAGGCGATGAGCGGCGAAAAGCATATTGCGAATCTATGAAAGAAGCGGCGGTCATCCTTCACCATAATTACTTCGTAACAGATAAGAAAACAAATAAGAAAGTATCAATTGGTCTAGTCAGGACAGCGAATATCAGGCTTTGTGTGGAAGTTGCCAAGTATTTCGTGGAGACAGCCGTGTGGCCAGAGAATATGGCACCGAGGATTATGGTGTATCATAGCAGGCAGACACTGCTTTTGCGAACTTTGCAGGAGAAATATCTTGATGGAGCCTTGAAACGCAAGGGGCAGGACACGGAGAAGATTGATTTTACAGATAGTGTGATGCGTAAGCACATAGACGAAGCAGAAGAAAATAATATTTTGTTTATTGTCATAGCTACACCTATTGAGGAAGTAGGCCGAGACCATGATTTTGACTGGGCCATATTGGAGCCATCTTCGTATCGCTCGCTCATTCAGTTGGCTGGTCGTATTCGCAGGCATAGACGTGCTTTCAAGGCCAAAGCTTTAGGCAATATCTGTATAATGCAATATAATATGTTGGCTTTGGAGGGGAAAAAGATAGCATACACCTTGCCGGGCTTTGAATGTGAGGAATATGTCCTGGATACGCATGATTTACAGCAACTGGTAGATGTTGAGGGCTTGGCCGAGAGAGTAGATGCCATACCTAGAGTCAGTAGGCGGGAAAGTTTATCACCCAAGAGAAGATTCATAGATCTGGAGCATCAGGTATTGAGCGATTTTCGCAATCTTTCAAATGTGGGGGCTGCCTTTATTCACGGCTGGCAGGATGAGTATTGGTATTTGACTGGTTTGCCGCAAACTTTGAATCCTTTCCGGGAGGGGGAAAAAGATAGAGAATTGTATTTAAGAAAGGATGACGTGGGGCGGTATAGATTCTATGAAATAGATGAGGTGTCTGGGGATTTTCAGCTGATTGAAGAAACCTATGACATTGTTCACGCCGAGGTTGATGAAAGTGAGAAGTTTTGGCTTGAGAGGGACTATGGCACCGCAAGCGGGGGGGACAAGGAATGGAGTTATAGAGTGGGACTGCTGACTATTTCTGAGAAGAAACGCGAGCGCATCTATTCTGACCAATATGGCATGGTTGAGCTTGTTAGGTGAGGAGGGGTAAGGTTGAGTGTTTTTCTGGATGAACTTGCAAATAAAGCCAAAAAGGATAAGGATTTGAGGGACTGTTTGCTTAGACTGGCCGATAATGCCTGCAAAATCGAACTGGCTACACATATCGGCAAATATACAGATCCTGAACTGCAGATAAATTATTGCGTGGCTACGGATGGCGTGACTGACAGTAATTATGTGATGACTAAGAATGTGAATTGCCAAGTTGATATGTATAGCAGTGCCTCATATGCTGCAACCAGCAGTTTGCTGACCAAAAAACTGGAGGATGGCAGGACAGTATATCAGCATCTCAATAATGATGATATGTTGCGGGAAGATATAGAATCACTTGGCCTTGCTTATGATGAAATCAAAGAAAAGCTACTTGCTTTCAAGAAACCTGATAGTCATGCGCCCATAGGGAATAAGCTTAGGCAAGTGTTTTTTCCTATCGGAGATACAGATCACCTGCTGTCAGTCATGCAGCCTGCCTGCATTATCCAGGAATTGGCAGCTAGGACAAGGGCGATGAGGGAGTTGAAATTTGCGGCACGAAAGCCGGAGGCTGATATTGAAGAATACAGTGAGATTTATGGGATGGTGAGCACAAAAATAGGAGGTGCCAATGCACAAAACGTGTCTATAGGGACTACTGGCATGGATGCGAAAATGTTGTTGTCAATGCCCCCAAAATTCGAAAAACGAGTCATGCTGCCTAGAAATGATTTTTTCAAAGAAAAAGTGTGGTTCAATAACAAATTCAAGGATGTATATAGTCATATCTGCAAGTGTTATAGCACTACTTGGGAAAATAAGCAGAATCGGGAGATACTAGGCTATTACTGGTCCAAAGTCATTGATGAGATATATAGGAATGTGTACGAGTTGCGTGCGCAGCAGCAAGGCTGGAGTGAAAATGTAAATCTGCCCAGGGAACAGGCTATTTGGCTGGATGATAAATATGTTGATGAACGTTATGACAGTGATGAGTGGAAGCAGAAAGTTATCTTGGACTTTGCAAGAAGGCTGAGGGAGTTTTTTATTGAGGCCTGGAAAAATGAATATAAAACTGAAATCACACCTGATGATAAATTTTTGGATAATTTAAAAGAGAAAGTCCTTGAGGTCGTTCAGTCAGAGTGATGGTTGTGGTGTGTTGATCAGAGGTGAGAGCCTGATGGATAAAACTTATTTGTTGTTTTCTAAAATGAAGGTACATAATGCTAATGCAGCCAGTTCAGCGTATACCATAGGGGTACCGGCTATGACTGCATGGACAGGTTTCATGTATGCGCTGGAGCGATATGTCAGAACCCAATGCAAGCTGGAGGAAGTGAGATTTACCGGTATTGCGGTATCGTATCATGAATGTGAGCTGCAGACGTATAGACTGGATGAATATAGGACGAATATTGTTGGGTATGCCAAGCCGCCTAAGCTGGATGGCAATGATGGTGGTATAAAGGCTGCTTCATTCATTGAAGAAGCAAGGTGTCATATGTGCGTGAGCCTCCTTATCGAGCTTGAAGGCGTGAATGGCAAGAATGAAAAGAAGCTGTTGCATGCCGTCAGGGAGCGAATGCCGCGCATGAAAGCTGCTGGGGGAGATATTTGGACAATATTTGACGAGAAAAATTTAAACGTCCACTATGTCAGGGATGAAAAGTCTATGTATAAGGTTAGGGCTAGATTGATGGTTGGCGCCATGCTCAAGGAGCGTCTGGATCTTATACAGCCAACTGAGGCGCATGATGCGCTGGATTGTCTCATGGATATTCAGAGGGTAATGCATAAGAAGATTGTCGAAGGGCAGGAAGATTCTAAGAAGGTGCGCTGGGAAAGCAGCAAATTCATTGACAAGGGCTGGCTGGTACCTATAGCTGTGGGGTTTTGTGATTTGTCCGGCCCTACTGATAAGCTAGAGGGGCAGCGTGATTATGGCTATGAGCATCACTTTGTTGAGCCGATAGTCACGGTAGGTGAATTTATGATGCCGCATAGATTCAATACCCTCGATGAAATGATGTGGCGTTATGATTATGATGAGGTCAATGGTCTTTATCTTTGCAGACAGGCAATGTAATCAGAAAAGGAGAAATGTGATATGGCTAAGAAGAATGCGGCTAACAATATGAAACTTCCCTCTCTGCTGGCGTATGAGAAGAAGATTGTTCCCTCCGATGGACATTTATATGGCACTGTTTGGGACGATGCTCATACTAATGAGATTGTGCCGCTCAAACTTACAGAGAAAGCAGTGCGTGGCACTGATTCTACTTTGCAGAAAAATTCCAAAGCCGATACTGAAGACAAATTTGAAGCACGGATTACGATGGCTAATTTGCAGACAGTTGATACCTGTATGTTGGGGGTGAAGCAGGATACAATAGTGCTGACTTTTACATTGAAGATCATGAGTGGCGTAGAAATTCCGATAGCTTGCAATGATATAGCATTTTATGATAATTACTACGCTAAGGTCAAAGAGTATATAAAGAAAACTGGATGCCGGGAGTTGGGGCATCGTTACGCTACTAATATAGCCAATGGCCGGTTCTTGTGGCGCAATCGCTTGGGAGCAGAAAAGATTGATGTTCAGGTGAAGGCTGATGATTTGGAGGCAACGTTCTCAGCATATGACTATTCTCTGCGAAATTTCGATAAACATGATGAAAAACTAGATGAGTTGGCGGGGAAGATTGCATCAGCCCTGTCTGGCGAAATTCCTTATTTGTATGTCGAGGTAAAGGCATATGCAAAGGTGGGATTAGGCCAGGAAGTTTATCCTAGTGAGGAATTGGTATTCAACAAGGGCAAGGGGGATAAGAGTAAGATCCTGTATCAGTCAAACAACATTGCAGCTATGCATTCTCAGAAAATCGGCAATGCGTTGCGCACGATTGACACTTGGTATCCTGGCTATCCTGACAAAGAAAATTCGCCTGTTCTGGCTGTTGAGGTCTATGGTGCAGTAACTACCAGGGGGAGGGCCTTCCGTAATCCGAACAGCAAGCAAGATTTTTATACCCTGTTTAAGAAATATATGTTTGGAAACGAACCTTTGACGAATGAAGAGGCTGATTATGTAGCAGCAGTTCTCATACGTGGTGGTGTATTCGGTGAGAGTGACAAAAAGGGTGAGTGAACTATGGTGAAATATTATCAGGAGTTGACAATACTGCCGGATGGTGAGGTCAATGAAAATCATATATGGGGCAAGCTGTATCAGTCGGTGCATATTGCATTGTCAGACAAGATGGAGGAGAGGGGGCGCATTGGTGTTTCTTTTCCTCACTACAGCCTGGATGGGTTGGGGGACAAACTAAGGATTTTTGCTGAGACAGAAGAAGATCTGTTAGCGCTGAATATGCAGCAGCAGGTGGCCAGGTATCGTGATTATGTCCATGTCAAGGGCATCGCCAAGATACCTAAGCATGTTGCATGGGCTACTTTCAGGCGCAGGCATAACAAAGGCAATCCTGCTAAATTAGCAAGAAGATATGCCAAAAGGCACAATGTTTCTTTTGATGAGGCCATCAACCTTTTCTCAGAGCAGGAGCATAGGAAACAGGAGCATAGGAAACAGGAGCATAGGAAACTGCCTTATGTAGTGCTGCGCAGTGACAGCAATGGATATGAGTACCGTTTGTCTATAGAGAAAATAGACAAAGAGGAAGTTGTTGAGATGGGGTTTGGGAGCTATGGATTGGATAATCAATCTACTGTGCCTGTGTTTTGACCCAAATTTTAGGAACGCTTGTAGAATCTAGTAAAATCAAGGCTTCTTGAAGATGCGCAGAATTTGGGGTAAAATAGGGGAAAGGCCTGTGAGAGCAGGTGTGATAAGGTGGTAGGCATTGGATTTTACAGTTAACCGCCGTGTAGGCGGCTTAGAAAACCAGTCTCTTACGGACTGCTGGGCTTCTTCAGTTAACCGCCGTGTAGGCGGCTTAGAAAAGCTTTGCGGCGGCTATGACCAGCTGCTACATGTATTCCGCCGTATAGGCGGCTTAGAAATCCTTGTAGGTGTAGCAAAGCACCGGCGTGTTGTATTCCGCCGTATAGGCGGCTTAGAAAATACGGTCCTTAATGGAGTGACCACTATAGCCGTATTCCGCCGTATAGGCGGCTTAGAAATTGGAGAGCATAAGCACCTTTTGGGCATCGCCGTATTCCGCCGTATAGGCGGCTTAGAAATCTATCATGCCTTCGTTTTGCAGCCATTTTTTGTATTCCGCCGTATAGGCGGCTTAGAAATTACCCCAGACAACGATACGATGGAAATACGTGTATTCCGCCGTATAGGCGGCTTAGAAAACACGACGGCCTCCCGGTGAAAACATACGACAGTATTCCGCCGTATAGGCGGCTTAGAAATTGCAGTTTTCAAAATGACGAGCAAAGTCCTTGTATTCCGCCGTATAGGCGGCTTAGAAATGAATTCGTGCCACGCGCCATGGTGCCGTCTCGTATTCCGCCGTATAGGCGGCTTAGAAAGTCTATCAATGTCACCGGCATGAATAAGCAGTGTATTCCGCCGTATAGGCGGCTTAGAAAGTTCGGGCGGTGAAAAAATCGAACCGCTGTTCGTATTCCGCCGTATAGGCGGCTTAGAAACTGTCGAGGGAACGGATTGTAGACTCACGGTTGTATTCCGCCGTATAGGCGGCTTAGAAAATAGGTGAATCTATGATGCCTGCGGCGGCGTATTTCGCCGTATAGGCGGCTTAGAAATCTTTGAAGATGAAAAGAAGGTGCAAACTCTCGTATTCCGCCGTATAG
>JAGAYB010000155.1 GCA_017940705.1 Selenomonas sp.
CATCTGAATCTCAAGGTGGAAACCCGTCAGGAACTATTGGCGGCCATTGACGTAAAGGAACGTCTGGAAAAGCTCTACGCCGTGCTGACCCGGGAAATGGAAATCCTGCAAATGGAGAACAAAATCGGCAAGCAGGTACGCAAGCAGATGGATAAAATCCAAAAGGATTACTACCTCAGGGAGCAGATAAAAGCCATTCGTCAGGAACTTGGCTATAAAGACGGCAAGGGCGAAACGGAAGAACTGCTGCAAAAACTTCATGAGGGCAACTATCCCGAAGAAGTACGCAAGACCGTGGAAAAGGAACTCAGCCGGCTGGAAAACATGAGCAATATGCACGCTGAAACAGGGGTTATCCGCAATTATGTGGACTGCCTGCTTGAGCTTCCCTGGAATGATGAATCCATTGACAACGTAGATATTGCCGCTGCCAAAAAGATTCTGGATGAAGACCATTACGGTCTGACGAAGGTCAAAGACAGGATTCTTGACTATCTGGCCGTACATAAGCTGGCTAAAGACCGCAGTGCGCCGATTCTCTGCCTTGTAGGGCCTCCCGGTGTCGGCAAGACATCTTTGGCGGCTTCAGTAGCCAGAGCCACGGGACGCGAATTTGTCCGCGCATCTTTAGGCGGTATCCGCGACGAGGCCGAAATCCGCGGTCATCGCCGTACTTATGTAGGCGCTATGCCCGGCCGTATCATTGACGGCATTCGCAAGGTCGGGAAGAAAAATCCCGTTTTCCTGCTGGATGAAGTGGACAAACTGGCTGGCGATTACCGGGGCGACCCATCGGCGGCGTTGCTGGAGGTTTTGGACCCTGCCCAGAACTCCACTTTCAGCGACCATTTTGTAGACCTGCCCTTTGACCTTTCCAAGGTCTTTTGGATTGTCACAGCCAATAATCTGGGGAACATCCCCCGGCCTCTGCGTGACCGCATGGAGATAATCCAGCTTTCCAGCTATACCGAGGTGGAAAAACTGGAGATTGCCAAGCGTTACCTGCTGACCCGCCAGCGGACGCAGAACGGTCTGAAAGCCAAGGATATCCAGCTGGGAGCCGGCGTGATAAATAAAATCATCACGGATTATACCAGAGAGTCCGGCGTCCGCGAGCTGGAACGTGTTATCGGTCAGGTATGCCGCAAGGCTGCCCGCAAGATTGTGGAAGGTGAAGAAACACCTGTCAAAGTCACCAAGAAGAATCTCATTGATTTCCTCGGCAAGACCAAATATCACGATACAAAAGCCAACAAGCGGCCTCAGGTAGGCGTGGTTACAGGTATGGCATGGACGGAGGTCGGCGGCACGATTCTGCCCACCGAGGTCACGGTCTTGAAAGGCAAGGGCAAGCTGATTCTCACCGGTCAGGTAGGAGATGTCATGCAGGAGTCGGCCAAGGCTGGACTTACCTACATCCGCAGTCGTTCCGACAAACTGAAGCTGGCTGCTGATTTCTACGAAAATGACGATATCCACATTCATCTGCCGGAGGGTGCTATTCCCAAGGACGGCCCTTCTGCCGGTATTACCATGGCTACGGCCATGATTTCCGCCCTGACGGGGCGCAAGGTCAGAAATGATGTGGCCATGACCGGGGAAATCACCCTGCGCGGTCATGTGCTGGCCATCGGCGGCCTTAAAGAAAAGGTGCTGGCGGCCTACCGTGAGGGGATGAAAACCATAATCCTGCCCAAGGACAATGAAAAGGATATTGAGGATATCCCCGAAGTCGTCCGGGATAAATTGGAATTCATTCCCGTAGAATCCATGGATGAAGTTCTAAAGACAGCTTTAATATAAAAAAGACGAAAAGCCTTCCCTTATGAAATGAACATTCCTAAGGGAAGGCTTTTACAAGGAGATGAGAAAATGAGCAAGGACAGGGTTATTATCACGCAGGGGAAATACATAGCGTCTGCCGTCAGGCAGGACCAGTACCCGGAGGAAGATTTGCCGGAAATCGTCTTTATTGGGCGCTCCAACGTGGGCAAATCCTCTTTGATTAACTCTTTGACCCGCGTCAATAATCTGGCCAGAGTGTCCTCACAGCCCGGCAAGACACAGACCATCAACTTTTTTGAGGTCGGCATAAAAATTGCTGAGGTGGAGGAGCGCAAGGCCTTTTATCTGGTTGACCTGCCCGGCTATGGCTACGCCAAAACCGGCAAGCAGAACCGCAAAATCTGGTCAAAATTTATCGAAGAGTATTTCCTGACTTCGCCGCGGCTGCGCTTTGTCTGCCAGCTGATTGACATCCGCCATGAGCCGATGGCATCGGATGTTGATATGTTCAACTGGCTGGTAGAAAATGATATTCCCGTGCTGATTATCGCCACCAAGGCTGACAAAATCGGCAAAAACGCACAGGCAAAGAATATCGCCGCCATAAAGCGCAAATTAGGCATAAAAGAAATTTCTGTTTTGCCCTATTCCTCCCTGAAAAATGAAGGCCGTTCAGATTTACTTG
The DNA here is from genome assembly GCA_017940705.1 of Selenomonas sp. The sequence goes on from JAGAYB010000155.1 coordinate 2,471, forward strand.
ACGTTATCGGTGATTCTTTGCTAGAATAATAACAGAGAAATGTGAATCAGATTCATTTTATTAAAAAGGGACACCATCGGGAAGAGGGATTGACATGATGGAACTGACGGCTTTTGACAAGTCACTACTAAACCTGCTGCAGGGCAACCTGCCCGTATGCAGCCACCCCTTTGCCAAACTGGCTGATGAGCTGGGCACTGATGAAGATACGGTGCTGAGCCGCCTGCAGCAGCTAAAGCAGGAGGGGTATTTGCGGCGTATCGGTACTTTTTTTGACTCCAATAATCTGGGCTACAAGGGAACGCTCGTGGCCTTGAAAGTCGACCCGGCAAAAATGCAGACTGTAGCCGAAGCCATCAATAATTATCCCGGCGCTACCCACAATTATGAACGGGAAGGCCGCTACAATTTGTGGTTTACCCTGCTGACGCCGAATCTGGAAACAGAAGCAAAAATCCTTGATGAGGTGCAGTCTTTAAACGGCGTCGAAGATATGCTGAATCTCAAGGCAAATAAGAAATATAAAATCAACGTGCAGTTTAAACTGCATTGAGGGGGAGCAGAATGGCAGCAGGAGATATGACAGAACTGGATAAAAATATCGTGCGTGTCCTGCAAGGCGATTTTCCTCTGGTAGCTGAACCGTATAAAGTTCTGGCTAAGCAGGCCGGGGTTACGGAAGAGTTATTTTTAGAGCGTATCAAAGAGATGCAGGCCACGAAAAAAATCCGCAAGATGGGAGCTGTCCTGCGTCATCGGGAAGTGGGCTTCAATGCCAATGTGCTGGTGGCGTGGGAAGTTCCGCAAGACAGGCTGGATGAAATCGCCCGGAATATGGCGCAAAGTCCTGCCGTGACACATTGCTATGACCGCAATACCGCCCCTGACTGGCCGTACAATCTTTACACCATGGTTCATGGTCACAGCCGTGAGGAATGCGAGCAGGTGGTCAAAGACCTCGGCAGGGCCAACGGCGTAAGCAATCACGTCATGCTTTACTCCAAGCACGAATGGAAAAAGACCGCCATGAAATATTTTTGTGAATGAATTGAAGGTTCAAAGATGGAAACGTCTTTGAACCTTTTTGCTTTATTTTACAATAAATATATGTTAATATGTAAACAGTGTTTTTGTTAAAAATGAAAACTGTTTGTTAGTGAGGGATATTTATGGTAAATGACAAAATGTATGAACTGGGAACAAAAAAATCAACAATTCGCACCATCTTTGAATTCGGGCGCAAGCGAGCCGCTGAGGTGGGCGAGGAAAATATATACGACTTCAGTCTGGGTAATCCCAATGTGCCTACGCCGGAATTTATCAAGGAAGCAGCTATAGATATTCTCAATAATACAGAACCCAGCGCCGTTCATGGTTACACCGTAGCCCCTGGCAATCCGCAGGTGCGTACTGCACTGGCAGACAGTGTGAATAGACGCTTTGGCACTGATTACACAGCCCAAAATTTCTTTTTGACGGCAGGTGCCGCAGCCTCCATCACCATTTGCTTTAAGGCTTTGTTCCAGCCTGATGATGAATACATCACATTTGCGCCATTTTTCCCTGAATACCGCGCCTTTGTAGAGTCGGTAGGTGGCAAACTGGTAGTTGTACCGGCGCAGCCTGAGGACTGGCAGATTGATTTTGCCGCCTTTGCTAAACTGGTCACTAAACATACAAAGGCTGTAATCGTCAATTCGCCCAATAATCCCAGCGGCGCTGTCTACTCCGAGGCCACCATCAAAAAGCTGGCCGAAATACTGAAAGCCAAGGAGCAGGAATATAATCATCCCATATTCATCATTGCTGATGAACCCTATCGGGAGATTGCCTTCGAGGGCTATACCGTGCCATATATCCCGAATTACTACGACAATACGCTGGTATGCTATTCCTACAGCAAATCCTTTTCCCTGCCCGGTGAACGTATCGGCTATATCGTAGTGCCAAATAAAGTGGTTGATTTTAGCAAGGTATACGGCGCCATTGCCGGGGCAGCCCGGGTGCTGACCCATGTCAACGCACCTTCTCTGTGGCAGCTAGTCATTGGCCGCTGTGCAGACAGGCCATCGGATATCAGCACCTACGTCAAAAACGGTCAACTGCTGTATCAGGGGCTTATTGACGCCGGCTTTACATGCGTCAAGCCTCAGGGCGCCTTCTATCTCTTCCCCAAGTGTCTGGAAGAAGATGACTACGCCTTCTGCGAACGAGCAAAAAAATACGACCTGCTGCTGGTGCCCGGCACCGACTTCGGCTGCCACGGCTACTTCCGCGCCGCCTATTGCATAAAGACAGAAACCATCGAAAAATCCCTGCCCTTGTTCAAAAAACTGGCTGCGGAGTATAATTTTTGCAAAAAAACTTGTTAGACATGGCGTATATATGGTATCATATATAGGTATGTATAAGGGATTACTGTATACATAAATAAAATGAAAGCGGAGAAATGGCATAATGGAAAATAGTCAGGAAGAAGCAATTGATTTAGGCAGATTAATGCAAATAATATATGACCGCCGTAAAATAGTCGGCGGCATTGTCGGAGGCTGCACAGCCTTAGCACTTATTGTGTCACTGGTCTTACCCAAAACATATGAATCAACCACGTTAGTTCAGACACGCAGTGCCGGTAAAGACATCGGTGGTGCGGCAGCTATGGCTGCGGCTATGGGTATAAGTATAGGTGGCAGTTCGTCGGCAGGTTCCCCATTAAATTATATTGAACTGATGAAGTCCCGTGCTGTTTTAGAGCCGGTTATTGACAAGCTGGAGTGGCCTGACGAAAAGAAAAAGCCTGATGCTAAAAGTTTTGCCAAGTCTGCACTCAAAATAGAAAACACCAAACAGACGAATCTGATTACAGTTACGGCTACTGGGAAAACGCCGGAAGAGGCTCAGATGATTAGCCAAGGTGTAGTGGATAATTTTTTGGCTATGCAGACTGATATGAATAAGCAGACGCAGAGCATATTGGTTAAGTTCCTCAATGAACGAATTTCTGATGCTAAAAAGGATTCTGATGAAGCAGCCACTAAACTTGCTGTTTATTCCAAGGAGCATAATATTTATGCACCTGATGAACAGGCCCAGCTTTTGATGACTAAATTAGACGTTTATGATAAAGCGATTAGCGATACAATTGTTGAGCAGAAGTCAGCGCAGGCCGAATATGATGTGGCCACTGCTAAAATAGGTCAACAAAGTTCCAGTGCCAGGGCATATAACATCAGTGATAATACTGTGGTGCAAAAAATACGTTCAGCTATCGTAGAAAAACGTATAGAACTGGTAGGCTATCAACAGCAGTTTACTGATGAGCATCCCAGCGTTGTAAAGGCTAAAGAAGAATTGGCTAATTTAAATGACCAATTAGTATCTGAGGTTAATGCGGCTGTTGGCTCCAGCGGTGCAGCCAGCTTAAGTACAACTTATGCAACGCTTCTCAGCAATCAGGCGGTAGCGGAAGCTAAGGCTAGTGCGGCTAAAGCTAGCGAAGCTGCATTAAGGGAAAAGAAATCTGAAAAAGAAACTGAAATGGGTGATTTCCCAGAGGCTGCGATGAATTTTATGCAGCTGAAAAGTGATGCTAAGCTGAAAGAAGAAGTGTATCTCAATCTGGTTAAGGAATGTGAAAAGGATAAGATTCAGGAAGCCATGGAGTCCATGGACATTCAGGTTATTGATCCGGCTAATCTTCCTGATGAAGACAGACCGTCAGGCCCACGAAAAAAACTGATAACTGCTATCGGTTTTGTTATCGGATGCCTAATTAGTTTTGGCTATGGATTGATTTGTTACAAACGCGAAGAAGCATAAAAAAGAACGGGGCTGTGTATAGGTGTGAGGCATCACTTATGCACAGCCCCCTTAGCATATATAATCAGCACATTCTACAAATATATAAAAAATGAATTTTTATTGCGTAGGAGGCTGACGCTTATTTGATTTTCCGCTTTATGAATTATGTATATAGGTGGGGACTAAAATCTATATATTCATAGGGAGGAAAATTTATGAAAACTTATGCCTACATCCGTGTTTCGTCTTTGGATCAGAATGAATCGCGCCAATTAAAAGCAGTTCAAGAACTGCGTATACCCAAGAGAAATATTTATTTTGACAAGCAATCGGGCAAAGATTTCCAAAGGGAAAATTACAAGAAGCTCCTGAGAGTGTTGAAGAAAGGTGACTTGCTTTATATACTGAGTATCGACAGGCTGGGACGCAACTACAAGGAGATACAGAACCAATGGCGCTATCTGACCAGCGAACTGGAGATTGATATCTGCGTAATTGATATGCCGCTCTTGGACACAAGAAGGTACAAGGACCTGCTGGGAACCTTTATCGCCGATATAGTGCTGCAAATCCTGTCCTTTGTCGCCGAATCAGAACGGGATAACATCAGAAAACGTCAGGCACAGGGCATAACAGCAGCCAAAGCCAACGGCATCCGCTTCGGACGTCCGGAGGTAAAAATACCGGCAAACTTTGAATCACTGGTAAAACGCTGGCGCAATCAGGGCATATCACTTGAACAACTTTTAAAAGCTTGCCGCATCAGCAAATCTACCTTCTACAGACGACTTAGAGAAATGAATATTTAACAAAAAGGGCATCCTTGCTAACCAAGCAAGGATGTCCTTTTTGTCTATGTCATGTGTCATAAAGTATACTTTTTGACACTGTGAATATCACAAAACCTATTATAGCAAAGAGCGCTGGTTATGTCTAATTTTTTTGCGATTTTCTTCTCGGAAAAGACTTTTTGAGACTCAGAGGAGAAAATTGATTGTTTGCAATGCAATTTTTATGAGTGTCAAAAAGTATACTTTTTGACAATAGTTACATTGCAAGATAAAGGAGAAATAGCATGTTCAAAGTGCGCCAAACAGAAGAAATGATAAACAAAACCTTTCGCATGCCATCCAGCCTGCTGGACGAGCTAACCAAAA
>JAGAYB010000156.1 GCA_017940705.1 Selenomonas sp.
CTGCTTGTTGGCCACATCACAGCGCGCCTGCAGTTCTTCGATATCCGTAGCCTTGCTGCGTTTCGGCGAAACCTCCTTGTCCGTCGTTCTGGTCATAATGACCGTAGCCCCTTCCTGCGTCAACAGGCGGCGCAGTTCATTGCCCACCCGGAGGGTTATGCTCTTTTCCATAACCCCCGTAGGGCCGATAGCCCCCGAGTCGCTGCCGCCATGGCCGGGGTCAATGACGATTACACGCCCCTTCAGGCCGGTAATGCCGTTTATCGCCGTATCTACGTCCTCACCAGTATCCTCCCCGGCACTGGGCATGGGCTTTTCCTGCTCAGGCGGAGGCTCAACAGGGTCTGTACTCTTATGCGACCAGTCAATCTTCACATCATCAGAATCACTGAGATTGCCAAAGTCCATAACCACCCGGCCAGGAACGGAGCCGCCGTTCAGGGTAAATACCTGATAGTTATTCTGCCCTACCTTGGTTTCTACCACCACACGCACGGTCTGCGGGTCAAACTGGGCAATCTTCACCTTACCCACAAAAGTATTGTCTATGCTGAGGGATTTGGGCACTTCAGGAGACAGCCAGGCATTGGCAATGTCAACCACCACCCTGTCGGGACTCGACAACACCATCTTTTTGTAGGAGATTTCCCGGGTGGCGTCGATGACAATACGGGTCTTGTCCCCGTCGCTGCTCTCGCGCAATCCCGTCACTTCTGCCATGCCATTTATCCGTTCACTAAAATCGCTCTCCGCCGCTGAGGCCGTAGCAAGCGGCAACAGCAAACAGAGGGCTGCCATGTATGCTAAAAATAATATCCGTCGCATAGAACCCCTCCATTTCAGGACACATATTGTTTATTATACCGCGTTTAAGCCAATTTTACCATAGCTAAATCAGCATAACACGCCAAAATGGATGGTCCTGCTGCAACAGTTGACGTGTCAACGGTTATTTTATAGAATGAAACCTGTACAGCAAACTACGGATTTTGACGATAGGAGATTCTTATGACACAAGACGAATTTCATAAGCTCGTCCATTTTGTAATGGATTCACCGGCCAAGCCGCCCGAAACTCTCTTTGCCGGGGGGATGGATGACTGGCGTTCCCGTGCCAGACTGGCGCATTTTCTGGCTATGGAAGGCATTGACAAGAACGCTGAGGCTTTGGAACTTTTCCATAGCGTCGTGGAGGCGGAGGTCGATGAGGACAGCTCCGAGGAAGTAGAGGAAAAGGTCTTTGCCCTGCAGCGCCTCAGCAGTCTGGAACGCTCACTCAGCAAGTACGATGAAGCCCTGCGGCATATCAATCTGGCCATTGAGCTGGCTGAGTCCACTGATTTTCTCTACAAGTACATCCTCCGCGGAGAACTTTGGGCTGACCGCTGGAATCTGATGCACCAGATGGATATGACAGCGGATGCGGAAACCGAAGCCGATGAGCGCATTGCCGCCTACAAGGACATCCCCATCGAGCACAACAGCTATCTCTACTACGGCTACCGCTTCAAGGCTCAGCTATCTGCCGAACGCGGCGTAACGCTCGTAGCCAAGGACTATATGCACATGGCCCTGCACGCCATGGAAATTCCCGAAAAATATCAGGCAGGACTTGAAAAAGCCTTTGCCGCCACCCACGACAACGCCTCATGGATTTTGACGCAGGTTGACAAGGCAACGCCGAACCCCGACAAACTTCATTGGGATATTTGACAAGTCAAAAACCCGGAGTAACTTTTCCTTGCCGAAAAGCTGCTCCGGGCTTTTATTATTTATGCGTTATGCTGATGCCGGTAATCACCTCCGGCAGAAGCGCTGCCGCCTCCCTGTCCACGATAACCGCCACATCACGGTGCAGCTGCAGGATGGAAGCCGGGGCTTCCGGTGTCACATCGCCGCAGACGGCCTTGTACACCGCTTCGGCCTTATTTTTGCCATTGGCCAGCAAAATGACGTGCTCGGCCATCATAATGGTCTTTATCCCCATACTGATGGCATAACGCGGCACTTCATCAATACTGGCAAAGAAACGGGAATTTGCCTGTATGGTCTCTTCATCCAATTCCACTTTATGGGTCGTAGCGGCAAATTTTACATCCGGCTCATTAAAGCCGATATGTGCATTCTGCCCGATGCCCAACACCTGCAGGTCAATGCCGCCCTTGGCCTCAATCAGCTTTTCATAGCGCTGTCCTTCCACGGTCATATCCTCGGCCATGCCATTGGGGATATAGACATTATCCTGATTTATGTTGATATGACGGAAGAAATTTTCCTGCATGAAATAATGATAGCTCTGCGGATTTTCCGGGCTCATGCCAATGTATTCATCGAGATTAAAAGTTGTCACCTCGGAAAAATCCAGTCCTACGTTCTTATGCACGGCTGCCAGCCGCTGGTACATGGAAACCGGGGTGCTGCCCGTAGCCAGGCCCAGCACGCTGTTTGGTTTCAGATACACCTGCCCGGCCACGATGTTCGCCGCTTCCAGCCCCATCTTTTCATAAGAATCAGTAATGATTATACGCATACTCCCTGCCTCCGTTCCTATATTTGACTTGTCAGTTTTGCCTGCTTCTTTTGTTCGCGCCGTGCCTTAAAAAACCTTTTCATTATCCCGGCGCATTCTTCCTGCAGGACACCGGCAATAATTTCCGGGCGATGGTTCAGATGTTCATTGCCGGGGATATTAAATACAGATTCACAGGCGCCTGCCCTGCTGTCAGTGCTGCCGTAAACCACCCTGTCTACCCGGCTCATCACAATCGCCCCGGCACACATCGGACAAGGCTCAATGGTGACATAAAGGGTCAGCCCCGACAGCCGCCAGCGTCCTAAATCCCTGCAGGCCTGCTGTATGGCAATTAGTTCTGCATGCGCCGTGGCATCATGCCAGATTTCGCGCATATTATGGCCGCGGGTGACAATCTCTCCCGTAGAATTATCCACCAGCACCGCACCGATGGGCACTTCTGCCAAATCATAAGCTGCCTGCGCTTCCTTCAAGGCCTCGCGCATATAATAGACATCATCTTTCAACTTCTGTTCCTCAGGCATAAGCTGCGCTGTCCTCTCTTCCGCTGCATTTATCATTCAACTCAATCTTAACTTAACTGCCGTATTCCCGTCAAATAAAAATACCGTAACCAGCCCACAATCCCTCAGGCTTGGTTACGGTAAAAGCTCTATAAGACTTTCTTTTTTAGTGCCCATATATAATTATTCCCCCATTAACCAGTGACGTTTATCTTCCCTTCGACCTCGCTGAGGTCAACATATTCCCGGTAAAACAACGACTGTGTCGGGCGCGCAGACAGTTCCAGCCGATAGGCATTGGGAATGCCCAGACCTGCTTCATTGGCAGGCCGAACCTCTTTTTCCATCTCTTTTGTCAGCGCATGTGCAAATGACTGTTTATTCTTTTTGTCATCGTTATAGCCTTCTTTTCGCTCAAAAGAACGGTTTATGCCGGAATCTACGCCTTTTACACGGGCGACACGCTCAATTCGGTCCAACATGACAAACACCTCCTTTGCCATAGGCCGCCCTTCATACTAATTATATCGTATATTTTAGCAAAAGATTAAGCGGCAATTAAAAATAAAAAGAGACTTAAAGATAATTTCTACCTTTAAGTCTCTAAAAGCTATGCGCTTATTACTTCAAAGCATCACCGAGTTTGGAGTTGGTGTTGCGGGCAGCGGCTACGCTTTCATCAAACTTAGCCTTTTCGTCGCCTTCGAGCTTGTACTCCACGATTTTTTCCATGCCGTTCTTGCCGAGGATAACGGGTACGCCGATGCAGAGGTCTTTTTCGCCGTATTCGCCATCGAGATATACGCAGCAGGGCATGAGTTTCTTGGCATCAAGAGCGATTGCCTCAACCATAGCAGCAGCAGCAGCACCCGGAGCATACCATGCGGAGGTGCCCAGAAGGCCGGTCAGCGTAGCGCCGCCCACCTTCGTCTGTGCTACAGCATCATCAAGCTGTTCTTTGCTGAGCAGCTGCGTAACAGGAATGCCGCGATAAGTAGCAAGGCTCGTCAGAGGAACCATCGTCTTGTCGCTGTGGCCGCCGATAACCGTGCCGTCGATGTCCGTCGGCGTTGCCGGATAGCCTGCAGCCTGCAGAGCCTTGGACAGGAAATAACGGAAACGGCTGCTGTCGAGCATACCGCCCTGACCGAGAACGCGGTTGCGCGGCAGCTTGGAATCTTTCAGCGTCAGGAACGTCATAGCGTCCATCGGGTTGGAGATGATGATGAAGATAGCGTTGGGAGAATATTTCAGCGCCTGGTCAACAACACCTTTGACGATTTTTGCATTTACGCCGATGAGTTCTTCACGCGTCATGCCCGGTTTACGCGGCATACCGGAAGTAACAACAACTACATCGGAGCCTTCCGTCGGTGCATAACCGTTTTCGTCACCGATTTCAGCCGTAACGCCCGTTACCGTGGTGTCAAAGTTCAGAAGATGTGCCGTCTGCATGATGTCCATAGCCTTGCCTTCGGCAAAACCCTTTTTGATGTCCACCAGCATAACTTCGCTGCAGAAATTCTTTACTGCCAGCACATTTGCTACGGTAGCGCCTACGTTACCTGCACCAACAACTGTTACCTTCATAATCAAATGCCTCCTTAGAATTAGAAAGCGATTGCCAAAAGTCTGTCAATTCCATAAAGGAAATCGCTTTCGGAATGGCTGTTACTATGAATCACACTTATGATTCACTACGTGACAATTATAACAAAGTACGCTGAAAAAATCAATAAAAACCGACAAGATTTTTATTATTTTTTATCTTATCATAAATTTGTTTAATAGTCTTATGACCTGCTAATAAGAAACAAGGGCGGCTGACAAGGAATTTCTTATGCACCTTGAATCCTAAAGCAGGGAAGCTGTAAAAAATAAAAAAATTTTTTTACTTTCATGTAACACTTTCCCTTCCCGGAGGATATAAAGTACAGAGAGATGCGAACAAAGGATTTCACAAAGGAGAGATTCATCATGGACAACAAGAAATTCGCAAACAGCAAGCTGAATGACCAGGAACTGGAAGGAGTAGCAGGGGGGACTTATCTCCAGAGCATGGAAGTGGCCATGGTCATGGATAAGGCCGGATATAAGAATATGTTAAATGACATCGGCGGCGTGAACTTTGACAACATGAGGACTGCTCTCAAGGACATGGGCTTTGAGTCCCATGACAAAGGCGGCCTTATAAAGGACAACACCTACACCCAGATTTCCACCGGCAAGGAATTATCTCAGGCTGAGCTTATGAAAATCCTCAAGCAGAAGTTTCCCGGGGTGAACTCAGGTTCCGACCGAAATTGCATATTGTAAGCTCATGAAAACCCTCAAGCAGAAGTTCTTCGGGGTGAAGTGCCTGGCTGCCTAGAAGCCAGCGATAGCTTACAGCAAAAGAGCCACGGCAAGCCGTGGCTCTCTTATTTTCACTTCTTCCGGCTGGGGCATCCCAACTCAATTATTTTTCCTGACCATGCTATTGTTCTTCAAACATATCCTTGCCCACACCGCACAGGGGGCAGACAAAGTCCTCCGGCAAATCAGCAAACGCCACACCCGGAGCCAAATCATACTCACTGTCACCCTTTGCCTCATCATAAATCCAGCCACAAACCGAACAAACCCAAGTTTTCATCACAAGCCCTCCTAAAATAACACCTCAGACCACCTCATCCACCACTTCGTGGTCCCCCTCCCCCTCAAGGGGAAGGCTTAAACAATCACCACAAAGAGCAAATGTATACCGTTGCCCGGCACTCAAGGATGAGCGCCGTCAGCCGTAAATCCCGTGATGGGATTTCAGGCTGAAGTTTCTTTTGGTACTTTTCTTTGCATCAAAGAAAAGTACAGAGCAACTCTGTTACTACCTAGAAACTTCTATCTAATTCAGTCTAAATCCTGCCAATGAAAAAAATTACTTAGTAAGCCGTGACTTAACTTCTTGAAAAAACTCATACGGCACTGCCATATTGCCATTCATCCCGCTTCCCATCTCAATCCCCGGCCTGTTCGTCCCATGGAAATCCGTTCCGCCCGTGGGCAGTAAATCGTATTTTTTTATCATCTGCGCCGCAAACTCCGCATCTTCTGCCGAATAATTCGGATAGAACCGTTCCATACCATCAAGTCCCAGCCGGTGCAATTCCACAATGGCCTGTTCCTGCTGCTGACGACTGTCCAAATTCGCCAGTCCAATTTTCTTGTGAAAATGCGCCAGCGAAGTCACGCCGCCCGCCTCATGAATAATCGGCAGGGCTTCTTCGGCGGTAATATTGTAGTTAAGCCCCAGCTCTACCACAGCCGGGTCAAGATAATTATCCCACAAAGGCTGCGCCCTATCGTAAAGATGCAGAGATACCAGATAACGCATCACCGCATAGCGGTCTAAAATTCCCATATAGGTAAATTCCTGCACTTTTTCCAAACTGATATCAATGCCCTTGCGGCGGACAAATTCAATAA